>JAPOOH010000082.1 GCA_026713505.1 Chloroflexota bacterium
AACAGCACTCTCTTCTTGCGCATCCCCATCTCTCCTCCCTTTCTCAACGCTCCTCGCATCGCTACTGTCCTATTCTTGTTCTTCCACCCAGGGGTGAACGCAGGTCTAGCTGACGTCAAGGTGGAAGTATTCAATGGCATTTCCCGCGACCATCTTGTGTGTTTCGTCCTCCGGCACGTCGGCGAACATCTCCTTGATGATGCGGTCCGAGTTGGGCCAGTCCGACTCGACATGCGGAAAGTCTGCTCCCCACATACAACGGTCGACGCCCACCTGATGACGCACCTGCACACCTACGGGGTTATACATGAACCCCCACCAGCATTGTTCGCGGATGTACTCGCTGGGCAAACGCGACAGCTTCGGCACACCGTAGATCCGCTCTGCCCAGAAGTGATTGACCTTGTAGTTGTTGTCTAGTTGCTCCAGGAAATTCGGTATCCAGCCAATCTGGTTCTCGGCCCAGTACACCTTGAGCTTGGGGAAGCGATCGAATACGCCGGCGACAACCATCTGAACGGCGTCGACTCCCCCGGCCCGAGCGTAACGGGTAAGTCTCTCGAGATAGTCCGTGTTCGGCCGGTCGTCACCTGTCGGCTCGATCGGATACCTGAAGACGGGCTCCGGGCGAACTCCGGCGAACCCGATATGGATAGTGAGAGGCATGTCCATGTCGATGGCAGCCGCCCAGAACTCGTCGTCCTGGGGCGTTGGGAACCTCTGTCCGTTGGGGAACGTGGACAGGTAGACGCCCTTCATGCCCAACTCCGCGCAATGCTCCATCTCGGTGATGGCGTCCTTTGCACTCGTATAGGGCAGCAGGCCCATTCCGACAAGACGTTTCGGGTCAACTGCACAGAACTCCTGGGCAAGCCAGTTGTTGTAGGAAGTGATCATCACTTTGTAGGACTCTCTGTCCCTCAGGCCGCCCAGCAACGCGCTGCTGCCTGGCCCCGGGTAGAGGACCTCAGCCCGTACCTGGTCCGTATCGAGCTCCCTCAGCCGCTGTTCCGGCGGCCCCGTACCGGGGAAGTCCGCCCAACGTATGCCCAGCGGTTGGTACTCCTCGGGGGACTTCCCCGAGTACAGATTCATGCCGCCGCGCTGTGCCGGACGGCCCTCCACAACGAAGCCGTCGCTCCCGTCGGGAAGTGTTATGTGTCTCGGCGCCCGGTCGCGGTACTTCTCAGGAACCCAGTGCACCCACGTGTCGGGTGGAACCTCCAGGTGCGAGTCTGCCGAAATGTAGAACGTCTTGTTGGCCACCATCTGAGCTCCCTTCCGACGAGGCCTTCTTACCCAGTTGAACTCCTCAGACGTACCCTAGCGAGCGATTTCCTCTCGATAGAACCCCAACGCTCGAACCGCTGGTGCATCCGTTACGGAAAACAGGTACGCCGCTCGACTGGACTCGTTCCTGAATCCGTGCCATTCCCACGGCGTCACCATGAAACAGTCTCGCTCCTCCCACTTCAACACTCCACCCCCTCCTCCTGCACCCATCACCAACTCCCCTTCGCCCTCTACCACGTGGTACACCACCGTCTCCGTGTGACGATGAAGCCGCGTTTCCTCCCCTGGGCGTATCTTCTGCACCCGCGCCCCTATCGTAGGCGTTGCCGGGCCTCCGTCCAGTGGACTCCGGTATTCCAGCAGCACTCCGTCGTGCGCGTCACTCTCCCCGGCCCTGTCCATCTCCTCCAGTACCTCCACCGCATCACTCCACCGATACCTCATCGGTATCGAGCCGCTCTGACCCACCAACCCCTGGGAACGGTACAACGACGCGCGCTGCAAGTGATATCCATCCTGCTTCTCTATCGGCTGGACACTGTCCTCTCCATACCGCTCATTGAACATGGCTCCCACATAACCGGCCAGGTGCGGATCGTGGATGTCCAGCCACACTGCCTGGTGACCCGAACCGTTCGTGTGGTCGTGCCAGCTCCACCCGGGCGTGATGATGAAGTCTCCCGTGTGCATGTACAGCTGCTCTCCGTCCACCGTCGTGTACGCTCCCTCAGCCGCCTCGACGATGAACCGCGGCTGCGGCTGCGTGTGACGATGCGCCTTCGCCAACTCCCCGGGTTTAAGCAACTGCACCGACACCTGCAGCGTCCGGCTCGTCGCCTTCAGCTCTTCCAATGCCGGGTTGATTAACTGCAATGTCCGCATCGGCGACTGCTCATCCACCTCCACGATCTCTCCCGCTTCTCGAAGACAGCCCCAGATGTCCGCCCACGCCCACTTGAATGCCGACAGCGACTCCAGACGCTTCCGGGGTTGCCACAGCCCCCCCAGGTACACCTTCCGCAATTCCTCCGTCAGCGCATCCCTGCGATCACTCCGCTCTTGTTCCGTCATCACCGTCGTCATTGCGCACCACCTCTCGAGCGTCATGCTTCCAATACGAGCGCGATTCTAAACCATGCCTTGCACTACCGATACTGCGCTATCCGACCAAACCCTGGAGCGGGTCGTCGATTATCGACGGCGGCCACCATACCGCCATCAAGTAATCGAACAAGAAGATGCTCATCAGCAGTATGATCACTCCCGTTATACCGGCACTGATCCAACGCCATCTCCCCTGCATCATTACCGCCGGGTAGATGAACGCGAAAAGCACCGACGCCGTCTGGAGCCCTATGAGCACCGCGCCTCCCGACAGCGCCAGTACCCCTATGGCCGTGATCAGGCCGCGCCTGGCAGCCCCCTCAACACCGAAGCTGCGCATCCCGATGTCCATGATGTCGGCCCGCTTGTCCCTTCCTGTCCACTTGAAGGACAGGAGGAGGAGCGAGAGTCCGACTATCACAACGGCCATGGCGCGCGGGAACATCAGTGCGCGAGCCGGCATGTCCCTGACCTCGTAAAGCACCCATGCCCCTACCGCAATCATGACTATCGTCGCCCAGACGTCCGGTCCCCAGGTGGGCTTGAATCTGAGGCTGAAGCGAGAACGCCTCCCCTCGCCTCCGGCTGGTGGTTGAACGCCGCTCGAGGCGTTCCCTGAGCTGGGTGCTGCCGTTGATGCGGCCAGTTTCTCACCCGAATCGAACCGTACCGTCAGCAGGTAAACAGTAACGAGGAGGATTATGAGAAGGACCAGGGTAAACGGCCTCGTCAGTATCCCCAGCGGCCCATAGGCTGAGAGAGCTGACTGGAGGTTTATCTCTACCACGCTGCCAAGGATGAACCCGAGGATAAGCGGGGGGCGAGGCCATCCCAATGCCTTCATGATGAGGCCCAGCACGGCAGACGCCAACACGATGGGGATGCTGATCCAGTCCGTCATCGCGTTCAGGACTGCCAGGAAGCTTATGGGGATTATCGCGGCGGCCAGGACTGCATAGGGGATCAGCGTGACCTTTGCCAGCTGGCCGGTCAGCACCAGACCCCAGAGCGCCACGAGGAAGTTCCCGACCGCAAACGCAACAACGATGGTGATGGTGATCTCCCCGTGGCGAGTCAGGATATCGGGGCCGGGGGCAATGCCATAGCTGAGCATCCCAACGAGGACGAACACCCACGTGAGGCCGCCGGGGATACCCAGGGCAAGCGTGGGTATCGCCTGCCCGGCTTCCTTGGAATTCTGGGCTGATTCGGCGAACAGCACCCCGTCCAATGAACCCTTGCCGAATTCGCTCTTGTCCTTGGAGAGCGCGATCCCGAACCCGTAGGCAAGCCAGTCCACCACAGAGCTTCCGATACCAGGGATGGCCCCCATGAATACACCGAAAAGCGATTGACGGATGGTGACTTTCCAACGCTTGAGGCCTTCACGGAACCCCGCGAACACCTCCCTCGTGCTGACCTGCTGGATCGTGGCGCTGGCTGCGACGGGTCTGCCGGTAGTCGTCAGGTCGAGGATCTCGGGCAGCGCAAAGGCCCCCAGGGAAACGACGATTATCGGCAATCCCTCCCAGAGGATCGGCTGCCCGAACGTGAACCGGAGGACGCTCGTCGATCCGTGTACTCCGGCGGTACTCAGCAGGATTCCAAAGGCTGCAGCGATCAGACCCTTGACCATCGCCCCCCGGCTCAGGACCGACACCATTGCGATCCCGAACAGGGCCATCGCCGTTACTTCGGCAAACCCGAATTGCAGCACCACCGGCTTGATGACCGGGATAGTCAGGGCCAGCGCGACTGCGCCGACGAATCCACCGAGCATGGAGACGGCATAGACCGCACCAAGCGTACTTGCCCCCAGTCCTCTCTGTGCTCGCTGGTGTCCTTCGAGGAACGTCACCTGCGTAGCCGACGACGGGTAGCCGAGCAGGACTGCCGGTATGGAGTCCAGCGTGTTCGATACCCCTCCGATCGTAGCGAGGAACACCAACCCGATGACCGGGTCTTCCACCTGGAACACCACGAACGGCACCGAGATCGCGAGAACCGTGATCGAACCGATGCCGGGGATCAGGCCTACGATCCCGGCGAGTGCGGTAGCCGCGAATACGGCTATCCAGAACTCGACCGTAGCGAGGGCTGAGACCCCACCGAACAGTGTGTCAAGCATCGCTTTGACCTCATCCGCTAGTGACGGAAAGACATGGGCGCCATCCAGTAGCGTCCTCGCTGCCTAACCCTGCACTTCTCAATCGACCGACCCGGCATGGACCCTTCGGACCGGTTTGCCCCCGGGGAAAGTCAGGGGCCTGGCGGTGGACGACACCATTGCTCTCCACCGTCAGGCCCCTTTCCATGTCTAGATCGGCTGCTGCCTGGCTAGTTGAGCCTCTCTTCCGCCAGGTCCGTGAACCTCTGGAACCTGTTCTGGATCTCTCCATAGAGCGGCACCGTGCGGCTGAGAATCTGCTCGATCTCGGCCCCCGGCGTGATGCTCACCGGTTGGCCCTGCAGCTTGGCGAACTCGGCATTCAGCTGCGGGTTGGCAAGCAGGTCGTCGAACGCCTTCCGAAGTGCATCGACGACAGGCTGCGGTGTGTCGGGCGGCAGAACGAGCATCTTGGCGAAGCGCGACGTGACCTCTGCCAGCAGTTCCAGGTCCTCGATATCGCCCTGGTCGACCCCGTGCTGCACCATGAGCTCGATGGGGTTCATGACGTCACCGGGAAGGGGACCCTCTGCGTTTCCGGATGGCCTGACGCCGCGAGGCATGCAGACGCAGAACGGTTCGAATGTGCCCTCCGCTACGTACCCCGGCCTCTGCACCGGAACGGTGTACCAGAGGATGCCGCCGTAGCGGGGTATCAGATTGATCTCTCCACGGTCGAACGCTGCATAGAGCTGACTCGTGCCGCTTCCCGGGCCAAGGATGAACTTGAGGGGAATATTCAGGAATTCAGAGGTTGCAGCCCAGAGCTGAGAGTTTGCCTCGTCAGGTCCGGCTACCATCCCGATGAGCTCGTCATCGGTCTTCCCTATTGCATCCTGGATCCTGCTGTAGCTGTACCCGTTCCCGACGAAGCTGATCCCTGCGGGCGAACCGAACGTGTTGATGAATCGGAATTTGTCGAACTCGAACGTGATCGCGTCGCTCTCGAACTGCGCTTGTGTCCGGTTACCCGATGTCATCAGCATGGTGTAGCCGTCTGGTTCGATGTGGTTGTACAACCGGTTGAGCGCGGCGTCCTGCGGCGGAGTGTTGGACACCACGATGCGGGGGTTACCCGGGATGTAGTCCCGGAGATGGGCCGCAAAGTAGCGGGACTGCACGTCGGTTCCGCCGCCTGCACCGAACGGAACTACCAGACGGACGGTCTTGCCTCCGAAATGCTCCGCCGCGTCGAACGATGGGTCAGGAGTCGAAGTCGCTGTCGGTACCGGCGTTGGCGTCGCGGGCACGGGAGTCACACCTGGAGCGGGAGTTGGCGTTGCCGTTGCTGGCGGGGGAGTGACGCCCGGCGCGAGCGTGGGAGTCGGCGTAGCGGCTGGAGCAGGCGTCTCGCCTGGCGCGGAGGTGGCCGTCGGTGTGGCCGTTGGGTCGTCGCTCCCGCATGCCGAAAGAGTGAGCAGCATCGCGGCCAGCAGGCTGATGGCTATGAGTGTCGGTGGTCGCTTCATGTTAACTCCCTCTCTCGTCCTTATTGACCGTTCTCCAGGTGGAAGAAGCGGATGGCATTCGTGCACGTCATCTTGGTTCGATCTTCGGCCGGAACCCCATCGAACATCCTGTCCAGGACAGCCTGAGAGTTCGGCCAGTCGCTCGCGGAGTGTGGGAAGTCGCTGCCCCACATCAGGTTGTCAACCTTGACGTGGTCGCGGAGCTTTACGCCCATGGGGTCGTAGATGAATCCCCAGGAAGCGTTGTCCAGCATGTACTCGCTGGGCTGACGGAGCAGAGGCTCCAGCCCGAAGTCGCGCTCCATCCAGTGCCGGTTCCGGCGGTAGGTGTCGTCCATCTGCTCAACCCATGACGGCAGCCAACCAACCATCGTCTCAGCGAAGTAGATGTTGAGAGAGGGGAACCGGTCAAACACGCCATGAAGCATCATCGCGATCATGACCGCGATGTGTTCGCCTTGAGCGAACCTGCCAAGCGCGCGAAGCGGGTCTGCCCCGAAGGCCGCCTCGGAAGGGCGCCTCTTGTACTGGTAGTAGGGGCCAGAGCGCCCGTTGAAGTTCACGTGAGCGGTGACGGCGACCCCGGTGTCGAGCGCCAGTTGCCAGAATCGGTCATCCTCGGAAGTAGGCCAGCCCTTCCCGGAGGGGTAGCAGCTGAGCATGATTCCCTTGATGCCGCTGGTGGCGCAGTACTCCAGTTCGCTGCATGCCGCATCGATGGTGCTTTGGGGAATGACCGCCATGGGTATGAGGCGGTCCGGGGCCGCGGCCATGTATTCCTCGGCAAGGAACTCGTTGTACGCATGGATGACCGCGTTGTAGGCGTCATCGTCGCCGATGCCGCGCCAGAAGCCGGCGTTGCCGGCCGAGGTATACAGCACCTCTGCGTCGATCCCGTCGCGGTCCTGCTCCGCAAGCCGCTGTTCGGGAGTGCCGGCC
>JAPOOH010000083.1 GCA_026713505.1 Chloroflexota bacterium
AACTACGGGCAGGCGGGAGGCGTCACGGAGACGCTGCCCGCCGGTTTCGCCTACGTCTCCAGCAGCCTTGACGCGAGCCAGGTGAGCGTCAACGGCCAGCAGGCCAGGTTCACCCTGCAAGGGGATACTTCCTTCACGTACACCGTGACAGCCTCCAACACGCCGGGTTCCCACACGTTCTCCGGCACGCTGCGAGACTTCAATCGAAACGACCACACCGTTGGCGGTGCTTCAAGTGTCACCGTCACGGGGCCCAGCGCCACGAGGTCGTTCTCCCCGTCGTCGGTGCGTCCCAACGGCAGCCTGCGCGTGACGGTCCGCGCCGCCGATTACGGGCAGTTCGGCGCGGTGACCGAAACACTCCCCGCCGGGTTCACCTATGTGTCCAGCAGTCTTGACGCGAACGAAGTGAACGCCAGCGGCCAGACAGTCAGGTTCACCTTGCAAGGACAGAACATCGCCGTGACGTACACGGTGAGGGCGCCTGCGACAATCGGTTCGCACGCCTTCTCCGGCACGCTGAGGGACTCCGACCGAAACGACTACACCGTCGGCGGCGTTTCCAGCGTGAGGGTTGCCAGAGCTACGTCAACACCCACGCCTAGGCCGCCCAGCACTGGTGGCGGTGGCGGGTCAACGTACACCCCTCCGAGGAATACGCCCACGCCGACGCCGGTACCACCTACGGCGACGCCGGTACCACCCACGGCGACACCGACACCAGTACCGCCGACGGCCACGCCGGTGCCACCTGCGCCGACGCCTACGCCGGTACCACCTACGGCGACACCGACGCCGGTACCGCCGACGGCCACGCCCACGGCGACGCCGAGGCCCACGGCAACCCCGACGCCGGTCCCGCCGGCCACGGCGACGGCGACGCCGGGCCCGCCGGCTCCGCCAGCCGCGCCCACAGCGACGGCGACGGCAACGCCGGTCCCGCCGGCTCCGACGGCAACGCCGGTCCCGACGGCTCCGCCGACGGATGATGGCGGCATACCGGTGTGGCTGATCATCCTGGGTATCGTCGTGGTTGCCGGGGTCGTAGTGCTCGGCGGCATTGTGATCCGGGGACGAAGCGGCAGGTCCTAGTAGGGACGAACCGCCAAGCAAGAGGATGAAGGGGCGCCAGCTGCTTTCCAACCGAGAAGGCGCTGGCGCCCTTTGCAACCGATCCGATGCAGCACGAAGTTATTCCTCGATGGCAGAGCCCCCTCATCTCGCACAGCAGGAACGAGTCGAAACCCGCTTTCCCCTCGGGGAGGGAGATGGCTGAGACTACTTGAAGGACGGTCAGCCGTCGGGCTGCCGCGCATGATGAATAGGGCTCGCCCACGCCGGGTGCGCTGGCTCACAGGGTCGAGAGCGGAGAAGAGCGCGCACGGCCCGTTGGAAGCCACCAGAGGCTGCGTCAGACCCTGCTCAGGAGGGGGGATCCGAAGGAAGGACGCAGGGATCGCATCTGCGGGCCCTGCATTGGACGGTTCCGGAGCGGGGAAAGCCGAACCAGGGATGAGCTTCTGGGTGAACGCAGACTATCCGGCCCGCGTGGTGCGGATCCACAGGAGCGAGTGCCCCCGTGTGGATCCCTACGCCAAGAGCCCGGGCGCTGAGCTCTGGAGGGAGTTCCGCACGCTCCACCGGGCGTGGGAGGCGGCGTCGGTTCTCACCGGCAGGGGAGATGTCCAGATGTGCGATGTCTGCCACCCGGATTCAGACTGAGTGCCGTGGATGAGGACAGGGATGAGACGTTCTGGTTCTCTGCAACGCTGGGTACAGGCTGACGTCCTCACAAAGGGAAACAGACAGGCGATGTCTTCGTTCAATGGGAGACTTGCGCTGGCGGCAGTTGCTGCCGCGGCGGCCATATTGCTCTTCGGTCTTGGTCCTGTCTCCGCGCAGGGAGCCAGCGCCACCCGGTCATTCGACCAGTCGACCGTTGCCCCGGGCGAACCCCTCATCGTGACCATTGCCGTAGCCGGCTATGGAAGTTTCGGGGCGGTCGTCGAGACACTGCCCGAAGGGTTCGCATACGTATCAAGCAGCCACCCTGCGGACCAGATCAGGGTCGATGGCGGTACGCTCAGATTCACCTTGCTCGGAGAGGGCCCTGCCGAGCTCACGTACACGCTGACTGCGCCGCCGACCAAGGGTTCCTACAGGTTCGATGGGACGCTGAGAGACGCGGACAGGATGGATCACCCAATAGGCGGAGCGTCGGAGGTAACTGTTGCGGTTTCCACGCCCGGACCGACTGCGGAGCCGTCGCCTACACCGACCGCGGAGCCGTCGCCGACACCAACTGCGGGGCCGTCGCCTACACCGACCGCTGCGGCCACGCCGACCCCGACGACCGTACCGGGCGCCATGACCCCCACTGCGCCGACACCTACACCGACGCTGGCGCCGGTCGCCACGGCTCCTAGCCCGCCAACGGCCACACCGACGCCTGCCACTGGCGCCAGAACCCCCACCGCGCCTACCGTTACACCGACGACACAACCACCTGGACCGACGGCGACGGAGACCCCCGCACCGCTAGCATCGGCAACCCCTGAACCGACGAGGACGCCAACTCAGACGCCGACCCCGACCCCGACGGCTGCGCCGACGCCTATGCCGGTGCCGACCGTGTCCGCCGTTCCTGCGGGTGGAGGCGGCATTCCGGCATGGGTGATTCTCGTCGTAGTCGTTGTCATCCTGCTCATGCTGGTTGCCGTCATCGGCATGTTCGCTACCTCGAGGCCGCGGTGAGATGGAGCGGAACTCGTAGCTGCAGCCCCTGACGACGTCAGTCCGGCGTCACCTCAGCATGCTCGAGGACCGGCACCTCACAGCGGTCAATAGGAGGATGCACGAACTCTCCGAGCACATCGGCAGGGGCTCCAGCCGGATGCGGTCAACGTCGGCCGGTCAGCCGAACAGGTAGAGCGCGATGACCCGCAGGACCTCGTCCTTATCGATAGGGCCGAAGAGGTAATCGGCGATGGCGCTGAGGACCTCATCCCTGTCAATCATTTCATCGCTATTGGCATCATAGGGAGTACCGAGGTCGACATCGGTCACCATGATGACGACGGTGGCGGTGGCGAGTGCGCCCAATGGGTCCGTTGCCGTGACCTCTACGGTGTGGCTCGTCTTCTCCTCGTAGTCGAGGGCCGCCCCAGCTCCCACCGTGATCTGCCCCGTGCCGCTGTCGATCTCGAACGAAGCCGCTTCCTCGCCGCCCAGCGCGTAGGTCGCAGCCTCTTCGTCGGTGGCGACAACCGGCAGGCCGACGTTGGTTCCCTCCGCCGAGTTCTCCTCCACCGAACGCGTCGTGGTCGGACCCTCCGGGAAGACAGGCGGTTCGTTGACAGGGACGGTAGCGCTCTCCGTACCGGACCAGGCGCCGTCGCCGGCGGCGTTGATCGCCCGCACCTGAACGTCGTACCGTGCGCCCTCTGCCAGCCCGGTGACGGTGTATTCCAGATCACCGCCAGCGGTGGCGGTCCATACGTCCTGCAGCACCGTCCAGTTGGGGTCCATCGCCCCGTTCGCGTCGCTTTGCACATGGCGAAGGTCGTAAGCGGTGACCTCGGGACCCGAGGGATAGCTCGGAGCTGTCCACGCAGCGGTCAACGCCCCGGGGACGGTGGTGACGGAGTCCACGGTAGGAGGCCCCGGAGGACGTTCGTGCCCGTAGACGGTGATGGTCCATGCATCGAGGGTCCCGTCCCCTGCGTTGATGTGGTCGGTGAGCCGTAGCTTCCACTCACCGTGAGCGTCTTCACCCAGGTGCTTTGCCGATCCGAAGCGGAACGTGCCGTACACCTGAACGAAGTCAAGGAAGGGGATGCTGTCGCCGTACGTGTCGAATGGCACGGTCAGCGTCGAAACAACTCCCGATGGCGACTCCAACTCGATCTCAAGGTCCCGGAAGGAGTCATGCTGGAAGGATGCGCTTATCTCGACGAACTCGACGAATCCTATGTCGGTGTCCAGGGTGAGCGTGGTGGTCACCGCTTCCGGGGCGCCGTCGTCTGGGGCGTCTGGTATCTTGATGCCGAGCTCATCCGATTCCGCTGTCGCGATCTCAAGAGGAGGGAGATTGGTCCATCCCTTCGCCAGGTCCACGGCGGCTCCGGCGTCGACCACGCCGAAACCGTACTCGTGGTTGAAGTGGTAGCGATCCGTGGTTGAGTCGGAGCCGTACTTGAGGGCGCCGTCCTCCCAGCCGGAGCTTCCGGGATCGTTCTTCCGGGCTGAGCCCGCGAGGATCAGCTTCAGATCCCGCCACGTGAGGTCAGTGTTGGCGCTGCGCGCGAGGGCGGCGACACCGGAAACGATGGGAGCTGCCGCGGACGTCCCGAGGAAGTCCCTCTCATAGCGGTCGGAGTTCTCGGTGGTGAGGATGCCGAACGCGCCCCCGAGAGACTCCGGACGGTCATTGGCGGGGGCGCAGACCCAGAGGTTGGCGCCCATCTCCGAGTAGCCGGCCCTCCCGTCGCGGCTGTCCACCGAGCAGACGGCGGTCACCCCGTAGTAGTTGGTGAACTCGTCAAGGTTGGAGTTGTCTCCCAAGAGATGACCATTGCCGGCGGCGAAGCTGTAGAAGATGCCTTTCCCGTCGTAGCCGGCAGTGATTCCCGCATCGATGGCCCGTTCCCAGAAGGAGCTCGTGGGGCTCAACCACGGTCCGTCCCTGGGCCCCCAGCTGTTGTTGGACACTGCGGTCACATCCCCGAGGCGTACCATGGCGTCAACCCTGTTGGCGAGCGTGCCTGCGCCAGCCAGGAGGTTGAACCCGTAGATGGTGGCCCTGGGCGCAACGCCGCGAACTCCGACGGCGTTGTCGCGGGCTGCGATGATGCCGGAGACGTGGGTGCCGTGGTGCTCGAAGGGGTCGTGTATGTCGTCGCTCCCGGTGTAGTCGTGGCTCAGCTCCAGGTCCACGCCGTCCCTCAGGTCCTCATGGGCGTGGTCCATCCCGTCGTCGACCACGGCGATGTGGATGCCCTCTCCCTTGTTGCCCTCCGCCCAGACGCGTTCGACGTTGATGTCCCTCTCGTTCGAACTGCTCAGGTGCCACTGGCACCCGTACAGAGAGTCACGGATCTCCGGCTGGCCTGAGGAGCGCGTGCTGGCTTCGCACTCGCTGATGAAATCGGCGTAGTCCGTGTCCTCGACGGCGAGGATGGAGTAAGGCTCCGGTCGGAGAGCTATCCCATCGGGAGCGGTCACCCTGATGTAGTAGGTGCCCGGGCTGAAATCGTCCCGGATCCGGAAGCCGCTCCAAGCCCGGACGCCGGGGCCCGTGATGAAGAGGCGGTAGATGTTTTCGGAGATCTCGTTGCCCTCGGCGTCAAGCAGTTCCGCGGTAAGGGGAGTCAAATTGACGCTGATGGCCTCTACGATTAGGTGCGCCCGGGAGGTGACGTCCAGCTTGAAATAGTCCGTGTCGTCCGTCGCATCGATGGTGCCTCCTGCAGGCGATTGGATTCGCAGTGACGCTTGCGTACCGGTGTCGCTGCCCGGGTCCGCCACCCCTTCGACGTGCAACGTGTACCTGGTCGGCTCCCCCTCGTAGCTGACGACAACGATGAAGTAGACCCCTGGCGGGACGGTCCTCCGCAGACTGAAGTAGTTTCTCCCGCCCCTAATGAACCCATCGTCGTTGAACGCGATCAGGTTCGCTTCGCTGTCGTACAGCCCACCGACGGTATCACCGTCTTCGTCGCTTCCGGTTGTGTATACCCAGATGTCTGTGGTCCCGGATTCGCCGGACAGGTCCAGCTTGAAGACGTCCCAGTCGTCACTGTCGTGAAGGTACCCCTGAATTGTGGAGCCCAAGGTCACGGGCGTCGCAGTGGCGAAGGTTTCGCCGTGGCGGTCATCCTGCTGCGCCTCGGTGCGGTCGGCACTCACGACGAAGCAGAGAGCGAGGGATGCCGCCAGGAGGGCAACCCTCCCTGCTGACCGGAGGAGGTCGAGGCGCCTCCGCCATAGAAGGGTAGTCACTTCGCCTCGAGCTCCGTCCACCAATTGGGGCTGGAGATCATGACGCCCTCCTGCGAGGCCAGGGCGTTCGCCAACTCCAACGACGGGAAGCCGGGTTCAGTCGTTACCAGGAAGCCGTTCTGGATGGAGCCCAGCGCCGACCTCTCGTCTGGCAGAATGTCGTTGCGGGAGAAGAACCGTTCGACGGCGCCCTCATCCCACGCCGGATCCAGCGCCAGCAAGACGCCGCCAGGCAGGGTCATGAGCCCGCCTCCCGATTCAGGGCGGAAGACCGGGCGGGCATCTCCACCGTTCTCGGCCTGCCTGCGGACGATACTGCCCGAGGCGTCTCTCCCCACGATCTCGTCGTCGGCCGTGTTGTCGCGGATGTCCTGGGCGACCAGGTCTGTCTGGGCCACCACCTTCAGCGTCGCATCGCCATCCCGCCAGGTGTAGGTTGCGCCATCGTTCTGGGCCTGGGCCAGGGGAAGGGCCGTTATCGTCGAGCCCTCCACCAACTGCAGCTTCGCGGGTGGGTCAGGTAGCTGAGGTCGGGGGGGCGATGGCGTCGCTGTGGGAGTAGCCTTCGCTGGGTCTTCTTCTGCGGGTTCCGACGCCATGACCGCGCCAGCGACGACCAGCCCCACACCGAGCCCCAACAGCAAGATGACAATAGCGGCTGCCGTTGGAACTGCAACACTTCCGAGCTTCACGTCGAAACCGACTCTCCGTTCCCAGTTTGTTCGGCGTTCCGGTGGCCGAGAACCGCCTAGAGGTGCACCACTGCCCCCCGATGCTGAGCTGCCAGCTAGAGCACCGCTTCAACTGGCCGGACCTGGTAGAGGGTCAGTCGCTCTGCGTCGCTCAGGTTATAGCCGAGGCGTTGCGGGGGTCAAACGCCCGGCGATGCTCAACCCCGGTGCCGGCCCGCGCCCCGGCGAGCAGACGGTGGCAGCCGCCGGGCGCGGGCCTCGATTGTAGGGCCGCGTGCGGCCCCCGTGACGGACAGGATCGTGCGCTGATGGATACGGCTTACTGACCAATGGGGTTCAATCGAGCTACAATGAGTCATAATGGTCAATCAACTACTGATTGAAGAGGTGACTGGTGGTCAAGAGAGTGAGCGTTGCGCACGCGAAATCCCAGCTTTCGTCCATAGCTTCAGAGGTTGCCTTCGGCGGGCCACACGTCATCATTGAACGGCGAAGTAAGCCGTGGGTCGCATTGGTGAGGGTTTCCGACCTGGAGTACTTGGAACAGGCTCAGCCGACATCGGAACGGCCCCAGGGCGCCCTCGCTCTGGCGGGTGTCTGGCGGGAAGCTGACGATGAAGATATGGACGCCCTCGTGGAGGAAATCTACGCTGAACGGGACAACGACCTGGGACGCCCGGTAGAGCTGCACATCTGATGTACCTCCTGGACACGGACATCCTGAGCAACCTTGCCAAGCGCACGCCCTCCACCGTATTGATTGCCAAGTTGGCTTCGGTGCCTCATGAAGCCCAGTTCACATCCAGCATCACCCTTGGCGAAATGGTCTACGGGGCGTACCGGATGCCAGCGCACACAAGCCTCTTCCTGGAACGGCTGGACCGCATACTCCTGCCGAACCTGGCGGTGCTTCCTTTCGATATCGCGGCGGCACATCGCTATGGCGAGCTGAGAGCGGAGTTGGAGAGACGGGGAACCCCCCTTGGGGAGGCTGACCTCAGGATCGGAGCCATCGCGCTCTCGCGCGGCCTCATTGTAGTCACGGGCAACCTCAGGCACTTCCAGCGCATTCCCGGCCTAATGGTGGAGAACTGGCTGGAAGGGTGACCGGTTGAGCAATCAGCGCTATTTCAGAGGATGCGGAGGAGGAACATTCCTCCCCACCAAGACCAACTCCCTCCGTTGTAGTCATTTTCGACCTTTCCGCTGTACGAGTAATCACTCCTAGATCAGAGAGCTGGTACCGCTCGTCCTCAACGACGTAGCCGGGGCGTTCGATGCCGTCGATATGCAGAGGCGCGTTGCGAAGAGTCCATCGCAGAATGGGTGGTCAGCCAAGGTTGGGGGGGAGCTCCTCAGAAGGTGGACCCACCCAACGGCCCAAGAGCCGGTAGACGTTCCTCTGACGGTCATGTGCAATGCACGCTTGCGTCTATGTCGGCTCTAGCGGCAGCGTGCTCAGCCGCGTTCTGCTTCATGAACCTTTGGTAGAGTTCCGAGCGAAGAACGAGCACGACGGCTGTATAGCCTCTAAGGAGCGAGACGATAGAGAAGAGGGAAGGCATGCGAGCGAGGAAGGCTGGAATCATCGCCGCCGCCGTCGTGGTGGTGCTCTGCGTGAGCGCCCCAATCGCTGCCGCCGTCTCCGACTACGACACCAACGGTGATGGCTATATCCAGCGGGATGAGGTCCTCGCGGCCATCAACGACTACCTCTTCGATGGCTCTCCCACCAAGGCGGAGGTCATCGACGTCATCCAGCACTACCTCTTCGACCTCCCTGTGGAAGCCACCACGCCCACGCCAACCTTGACGCCGACTCCCACGCCGGTACCTGACCAGGTGACCATGATCAGCAGCGGCAGATTCCACGTGTGCGGCCTCAAGCCCGACGGCAGCGCTGTTTGCTGGGGCGGCGACGGATTTGGACAGGCGTCGCCGCCTGCCGGTGAGCGGTTTGTATCCATCAGCAGCGGCGTAGAGCATACGTGCGCGTTGCAGACCGATGGGAGAGCTGTCTGCTGGGGATCCAACAGTCATGGGAGGTCCTCACCGCCTGCGGGAGAGCAGTTCGTATCGATCAGCAGCGGAGGTTGGCACACTTGCGGATTGCGCTCTGACGGGAGGGCCGTCTGCTGGGGGGACGGCGGCAATGGACAAAAGGACATTCCGCAGGGAGAGGTCGCTGCAATTGGCGGGGGCTGGTGGCACATTTGCGCGCTGCGCCATGACAGCAGCCCCGTCTGCTGGGGGAGCAACCAGAACGGGGAGTTGTTGTCGCCAGACGGGGAGCAGTTCATGGCGATTAGCGGCGGCAGGTATCACACTTGCGCGCTGAGAACGGATGGCAGCGTGGTCTGCTGGGGGGGCGGTCATGAAGGGCAACGGTCGCCACCGCGAGGCGAGCGATTCACCGCAATCAGCAGTGGCGAAGAGCACACCTGCGGTCTGCGCTCCGATGGCCGCGTTGTGTGCTGGGGAGACAACGACTACTGGCAGACCACTCCTAGACCGGACGAACGGTTTGTTGCCGTTAGCGCGGGAGGGCAGCACACGTGCGCACTCCGGCCAGACGGCGAAGTCGTTTGCTGGGGGCGCGTCCTTACTCCGCCTTCTGTGCCCACCTCTCCCGATCCGAGGCCGACGCCGGAGCCGATTCTCATCCCAACGCCTCAGCCGTCCCAACCGTCGGCACCAGAGGGCCAGTGCTCGGACTATGACTCCAGCATCGATTGGCTGGAGTCCGCATACGGCAACTACTCCATCTGTTACACGGAGAGGTACGCCGATGACGTCGCCTTCGCGAAGTACTGGATCGACCATGCTCAGAACCTGATGAGCGTCAAGTATGGGGCCAATCTACGGGGCGCCGGTCTTCACTTGAACGTCATGCTCCTGCCGGAGCCGGACGAGAGTGCGGATACAGGTACTACACGGTTCCAATGCTGCTACTCAGGAAGGTTCGCACGAATCCCGTATCTCACGCTGTCGCACCCAGACTGGAGCGCCAGTTCGAGGTGGGGCGGATTGGGATTGCCCCCCGACGACTTCCACGCAAAGAACCTCGTCCACGAGTTCACTCACGCGGGGCAACAGGTTCTTGGGGTCTTCCGAAGGCCGGTTCCCACTTGGGTTTTCGAAGGACTTGCCGAGTACGAGGGGACGTTTAACGCTACCGAGCACAACCGGACCGTCGGGTTCGACTCCCTCATTCGGTATGCCCACGAGAGGATTCCCGACCAGATATTTCTCGCCGGTGCTCTTGGCGGCGACGAGTTTTCGCTGACCACGTCGGATGTGTACTTCGGAGGGAACGTGATCATGAAGTACCTGGCCGACAGGTTCGGCGAGGACATTCACAGGCGTCTCGTCCGGCACACGTATGCTTCTTTCGATGAGGCGCTATGGGCGGAGTTCGAGGCCGCCGGGACCAGTACGCCGCAAGTATTCGCGGACTTGCAGGCATGGCTGGCGGAGCACCGGCAACGATGAGGAGGTGGCAGTGAGCGTGAAGAGCGTGGGGCAGGACGTTGAGGAGGAGTTGGTCTACATCGACACGCCGAACAGAGATGTATGGCAACGCACCGGAGACAGGAAGGGGTGACTATGGGGGGATACAAGGGGCGAGGAATCCCTCTCCGGGGTTAGGTGGGGTCTCTTGATGAAGGCGCGCTAGGAGGCCCTGATCCGGCGAGCCCGCCACCACCGGCGACCTCCACTGGCCACGTCTCGTGCCTCCTGTCGAGCAGCGCGCCGACCGATCCCATCCGCTCGGTTTGCCTCCCGAGTGACTATATATGTGTGTACTCCTGCAGCAGGCCTGGCCAACACTTCCCGAACCACACCTGAGTCGGCTCTACGTCCCGCAGCGCTCGAGCGCAGGTTGAGCGCTGCCAGACGAACTGTGCCTTGATTATTCAGAAGGGAGTGGACTCAGTTCTGAAGAGCGTGTTTCGTTTCGCCCCCTTCGTCGATTGGTCTGGAGCAGTCGCCTGTACAATGGGCGGAGTCTCGTTCACCCAGATCCCAGACCAGCGTGACCAGCCTCACTCTGTCCATTGGCGGGGCTGTATGGTGGTCCCGAACCCAGGAGGAGATACCTTGCGGTGTAACTACGCATTCCTCTGTGACTTCGCCCAAGAAGCAGGAGGAGGAAAGATCAACGCCTTAGGCATTGGGTTGGTGAACATACGGGCGGCAACGCTGCCCGCTAAACACCCGCAGATGACCTTCGCGGCCAGTCTCTCGGGAACGATAGCGGAGGCAGGGATGAAGAGGGTGGAGCTCCGCCTCATCGATGCTGACGGCGTCAACGTCCTTCCGCCGATCGAAATGGACCTGGACTTCGCGGTGCAGGAACCGACGTTGGAAGGCAACCTGAACCTCATCTTCAATCTCAACGGCGTCAGTTTTCCCAAGTACGGGCAGTACGCATTCCATCTGGTGGTGCAGGGCAACGAACTTGCGCGGGCGCCATTCTCCGTAATCGCGCCTGCCGCCAACGGCTAGGCATGCTTCCTGCCTCGATCATCAGGCAGGTCCAGGTCCTGGGTTCCGGCGTTTGGGGTTGCATCGATGGCGGTCCTGGCCGCGCGGCGAGATGGTGTTGATACCCAGACAGACATGCACTCCTCATCGCCCTACTGGCTGCGCGCCTGCTTCGCGAGCAGTTCGTCCATCTTCGCCATCGCCACGCGCGCGTCGACGCTCCGCCTCACGCGAGTTCCGTCTGGGCCTGAGCGACGCACGCCTGCGGCGTTGCACGCGCAGTGCGCATACCACCGGAGCCTCGGTGGGGCAGCAACCGCCCGTGCCCGGCCGCGCGGTGAGGGCGCCTTGGGGGGCCATGGGTGGACCGTAACCATCAGCGTAGCCTGCGGGCGGGACGGACGGATATGTCCGGCGACATGTGCGAAGGGGCTGCGGCGTCGATGGCGTGCACCTCGATCCGTGCCGCGCGTTCAGTGTGCTTCCCGAAGGGCCCGGACGGTGAGTGCCGGACGCGGTGCTCTTCTGCCGTCTCACGTGGATGACGAACTCCCGTATCGAGTCCAGTTCCTCGGTGGGCACGTCGTGGACGCTGACGTACGGGCCGACGCAGACGTAGCCGTGCTTCGTCCCTTCAAGCAGGGCCTCCTCGATCAGGTCCCGGCCCTTCAGCCAGCCGGGACACGCGCCGCAGACGGACGCCATCCCCGCGATCTCGTCGAGCGACGGTCTTGACCGGCTCGCTTCCCAGGACCGCACGGTGTGCAGGCCGACTCCCATGAGAGCGCTCAACTGCCCTCAGCCCATAAGGTATTCTGCTTCCGCGTGAGAGGGGCAAGGAACAGTCCGAGGCTGTTCTTGGCGGGAACGCTCTTGATCGCCAGTCGTCCCTCTCCGCCCCGTGGGTGCCCCATTGAGGGGGAGAGCTGCGCCTAAGGCATCCGTAGCTCAGCGAACCCTGCTTGCTTGAGTGCCGCTATCGCGTCATCGTAGTCGCCATCCGCCAGAACGAACACCCGCGGGTCGTCGGATTCTATGGGAGTCCCCTTGTCGGACCAATACACCTCCGACACTCTGACTATCGCGGAAGAAGTCTTGCCGACTTCGCGCAGCCTGATCGCCCGCTCCGCAAGCCCTGCCATCCTGAGAGCTGCGATCGCGGCATCGTAGTTGCCCCTCGGCAGGGCGAACAGCCTCTCGTCGTTGGACACCACAGGCACGTCCCTGCTGGTCCAGCGAACCATCCCTACCTTAAGCATCGCAGCGCTCGCCATCGCAAGACCTCTACTGCCCGCGTCTCGTGCCTTCTGCCGAACAACGCGCCGACCGATCCCATCTGCTCGGTTGCCTGTCGCGAGTGATTATATACGTGTGCACTCCTGTAGCAGACCCAGCCATCACGCCGATGAGACGAGCAACGTGACAAGGCTGAGCGCAACGGGGGAACTGTCGGCAGATCCACCCAATGCAGCCCGTGCTGTACTCCTCGAGCGTCATGGCATCAGCCGTCAGCGTTGGAGTTGCGTCGGCGCATTGCACCTGAGGGCTGCGAGCGCACTTGCCAAGAGGGCGCAGGCGGCTGTCCATCGCTGAGCCAGCGTGCACTCCTCTCTGAGCAACGCCCGGCGGGGTATGCTGCAGGGCGCGCGTCCATTCGCTCCGTACCCTAGAGTGCGCCGAGCCGTTCCGTTGCATCAGCACCCGCAGCTCGTAGCGGACCGGGCTCGATGGGGGCAGAACGGACGCGGACCTTGGGAATCAGACCCCGATGCCGCCCTCCGCCCCGCCGATCGATCTCACGAGGCAGCTGCGGAGCAGCTCCGGGATGCGCTGAACGAGGCTCCAGACTGAGAGGGCGCTGTTCAGGCGGCCCTTCGGATGAACTCCAGGTACGCCGCGAGCGCGATCAGAAGGTTCCCAGCGCGAACGCGACGACGGCTCGATGGGGATGAACTGGGAGTGGACACCGGAGGACCCGGATGCTCATCTCTGCCGCGCGGAGGTCACCGGCAGCAACTTCAGCTACAGTGATGGCCGTCTGTCCAGGTCGCGGGATATGGACGACGCCGAGTCCGAGCGACCTCAGCGGCAGGACGAGGGGCCACTTGCGCCCGTCGAGGTTGAGGACCCCAGCTCCGGGTAACTATAGTAGAATCTCTGCGTCCTCCCTTTATGGGTGGCGGCCCCCGTCCCGATGCCTCACGCGGCACGAGCGCATCGGAAAAGCGACGGGGGCCGTTTGTTATGCCTATCCCGTTTTCAAGGTGCTGGAGCCGTCCGCCGGATCGGGCCGGTTCCTCGGACTGCAGCCGCCCGACCTGGCGGCACGCTCCGAGCGCACGGCCATCGAGAAGGACGACCTCACGGCGTCGATCCTCCGGCACACCTGCGCTGTCTTGCCTAGCGCAGCGCGAGCCAGCCGATTAGCTTGTGCCCACGCCCACGTGCCGGTCACCTGCCGTTCGGCCCTAGCCCTGCCCTGGCGAATTGGCTTGTATAATCGACCTGTCGTCCATTTGGGCAAGCACAAGTCCTTGACCGACCCCACGAAGCGCTCGGCCCTTCGTGAGGAAGGAGATAGACGCATGAAATCCCTTGACAGGATTACTATCGATCCCGCCGTTATGGGGGGTAAGGCATGTATTCGCGGTATGCGGGTCACAGTTGGGACAGTTGTAGGCCTCCTAGCGGCCGGACGCTCTACCGCCGAGATCCTCAGTGCCTACCCATACCTTGAACGAGAAGACGTCGACCAATCCCTGGCCTACGCCGCGTGGAGGCTGGAAGAGCGCGAGACACCTCTCCCCACGTCATGAGACCCAGGCTCCTTCTTGACATGAACCTGTCACCGGAATGGGTTCTGACGCTTCAGAGGCATGGGTGGGAGGCGGTGCACTGGTCCGACATCGGTGACCCAAGGGCCAGTGACAGGGACATCATGGATTGGGCGGTAGCCAACGAATACATCGTGTTTACTCACGATTTGGACTTCGGGACCATGCTGGCGCTCACGCATGAGGTCGGCCCGAGTGTGATCCAGGTCCGTGCAGAGAACATCCTGCCGGATCATCTGGCATACTCGGTCATCGCCGCTCTCAACCAACATGAGTCCGATCTGTCCTCCGGGGCCTTGGTAGTGGTCGACGAGGACCGAAGCCGGGTTCGGGTGTTGCCGATATGAGCCCCTACGCATTCGAAGTCCCAACACAAGAGCAAGCTGCGTGCCATCGTCCGTGACCTGGTCGCCGCAGTCCGCGCGAACGTCACCATCGACTGGACTCTGCTCGAGAACGTCCGCGCGAACCTACGCCGGTTGGTCCGTCGCATCCTGTGGAAACACGGATATCCACCCGATAAAGCAGAAGAGGGGGACGCAGACGGTGCTGGAACAAGCGGAAGTGTTCTTACAAGAATGGGCGACCACTTGAGGCCCGGGAACATGGCCTGAGCACGCCCGAGGACTCAGAGTTGTGCGTTTTCATCGAAAACACCGACGTCACCCTGGAACTGGACATGAAGATCGCTTCGGCCGGCCTCACTCCCCGCAGCCGCGTGCATATCCACCGCTGCAAGAGCGTCGAGGTCACGGTCAACTACAATCAAGACCAGAAGAAGGGTTCTTCGCTCCATCGGCGACGGTTCATCGATTCCTGCTCCCCCTGAGATTCCTCTCCTTCTTAAAGACAAACGGGCCGCATACATGGGTTTGGGCGGGAGAGGCCGACGCATCTGTGGCGATGGCCTCCCCCGTACTTGTGCGGTCAGCATCCCTTGCCGACCGGCTGGCCTTCACGGCGCTGCCCCCTAGAAGAGCCTCAGTGTCTGTTGTTGCGCCTGCTGTGCCTCCGTCTCGGCGGTCGTAGCCCGAGTCGCTGCCTGTTGACGCCGGTTCCGCCGTACCGCCGGGGGAGCGGGCCGCTCGTAGGTAGGATGCTTGGGCTGGTCCTCCCACTTGGCCCTCGCCCTCTCGGTCACCGGCAACACCTCCTGAGCTAGCCCAGACAGGTCGTCGTCGTCGAAGGTCTCGATGTGCGGGTCCGCAGAGGGCCTCTGCACGCCGATGGTAGCCCGGCCTCCTTTGATAGAAACGACGACCTTCAGGTCCTCCGTCGGGGCCGCCTCGTCCACAGCGGCCAGTTCGTCTCCATCGACGGCATCCTGCCCGTCCCGTGGGGTTTCAGGCTCGGAGTCCTTCTCCTCCGCCACTGTGTTGGCCTTATCGTCTGCCGAGTCGCCGATGGTGCTGTCGTCAGCACTCGGGGCATCCGAGCGGCCTGTTTCCGTTCCGATCTCGTCAGGCATGGTCTCTCCTTTCCTGTTTGTTCTCCGGCTACGTTCACGTACGCCGGCGACTAGGCCGCCATCCTCGGCGACTCTCTCCTGATCTCGCCGAGGGTCTTCGGCTCCCAGTACAAGTCGCGCTCCACGGCGGGAACGTTGCCGAACACGGTTGCCTCCGCCAGCTCGGTGAGGTCAAAGTATCCCAGCTCCGTCTCGAACCCCTCGACGAGGCCGAAACACGTTCCTGTCTCGGCCTCCCACTCGGCGCTGTA
>JAPOOH010000635.1 GCA_026713505.1 Chloroflexota bacterium
AGACGATGACGACGGCGGCGATGACGTGGACGATGGCGATCTGCACGGCCATGACCACGCCGCGCATCACCCGTGCCTCGCGCCCGAGGAAGTAGGACACGACCACGAACTTCCCATGCCCCGGCCCGAACGCATGGACGGCGCCGTAGGCGAACGCGACCGCAAGGGCCAGGAGGAAGGCGCCGAGGTTCTCGCCCCGCTCGATGGCGTTCATGTGGAGGGCGACCTCGGCGTTGGCGCGGCGCTGGAAGTCCATCAGAAAGTCGGTGAAACCCTCGAACAGGCCGCCGTCTTCCTCGACGATCTCGACCTCGACAGGCGCGGGCGCGGGCGCTGCGGCATCGGTCTGTGAGAGCGCGAGCGGTGCCGTGAACAGGCCCGTCAAAAGCAGCACGCACACCAGACCCAGCAGCGCGGCCGGCCTGCGGCGACGGCGTCCATGGGGCGGATGGCTCATCGCGGATTATCCTTCGCACGCCAGCGTAACCGGCTGGGGATGGCCGGATTGTGCGCCCTTGCCGCGCGCGATGCGGAACTTGCATCCCGGCGTCATCTCGCCGCTAACCAGCAGGAAGGGCGAATCGGAAAAGCTGAAATCCACGAAGTTCTCGCGATCGAACAGGCTGACCGACACCGGCTCTGCCTTCGGATCGAGAGGCGGTATAAGGCCCACGGAAAACTCGTAGACGAGTTGCGCCCGCTCGATCCGCGCCGCAAACCGGTCCACTTCGAGGCCTTCGTGTATCTCCTCTCCGGACCAGATGTGAACGAAATAGTCGGCGGGTGAGAGCGGATCGAAGGTCTCGGCGCGCAGGTTTCTGACCTCAAGAGGATTGAGCGTTCCATCCCCGTCCAGATCGTAAGTTTGGATGGTATGGGTGCTGTAGAAGTCGTCGAACGTCCACGAAAAATTCAAGCCGCTGACGCGCTGTTCGTCGAACGCGACGGTGATCGTGGTTTCGACCCACACGTCCGGATTTGCGCGCGCCTCGGCTGCTGCCAGAAGTGGAAGCATTGCGAGAGCCAGCGCCCATGGCCTGACGATCGCCACCATGGTCGAAAGTTATGACATGTTGAGTGACATGTCAATCGGCCTGTGAGCGAGCAGGAAATGCGCCGCCGCGCTGCACTCCCGCGGCTGAACGGAAGAAGTGCCGGGTGTGTGTTAGGGGCTGAGGTCCACGGGCCCGAGCGAGATCTGCGCGGGCGAGTCGGTCAGCGCCTCCATCACCTTCCTCTGGCTGCCGCGCAGCGCGTTCTCGGTCAGTTCCGCAGCCCGCTCGCCGTCGCCCTCGATCAGTGCCTCGACCAGGTCGTCGTGGAAGTGGTGGAACTCGTGTTCCCGCCGCTGCATGGCGAGGCCCAGGTGCACGATGCGCTCGTGCTGCTCCATGAGGCCGACGACCAGGTTGACCAGGCGCTGGTTACCGGAGCTCTCCGCAACATAGCGGTGAAACTCGCGATTGGCCCGCAGGTAGGCCGCCTGGCCGGCCCTGTCGCCTTCCGGATAGGTCGCGTGCGCGGCCTCGTTGAGTGCGCGCAGGCGCTCGGCATCGACCTTGCCGGCGGCGAGCCTCACGGCGGTGACATCGAGCACGAGGCGGAGCTGGAAGATCTCCTGAATGTCGCGCAGCGTGACCGGGGAGACCGCGTTGCCCTGCCGCCCGCGCGAGACGATCAGCCCTTCCTGACGCAGGCGCATCATGGCGCTGCGGATGGGCGCCTTGCTCATGCCGTAGCGTGCGACGAGCAAGCCCTCGGAGATCTCCTCGCCCGGCTGCAGGGCGCAGGAGATGATCTCGTCCTTGATCGTCGCGTAGGCGATATCGTTCAGGTTCGGCTCGGCCGTTCGCGTGCTTTCGGTCAGCGAATCAGAGGGTTGCGGGGCGGCTCGATGTTTCGTGGATGGCATGGATCGTCGGGTCCTTGCCGGCTCCTGCCGGCGGAGGCGGCCGCGCGGCGCGCCGGTGCTGCCCGAACGTAGCTCAAGTGTCTGCCGCTCGCGAGGGCCGGCACAATCGGGCGCGTGCGCCGCGGCGAATCGGCGAGAGACCCGCGCGTCGCGGCTGGTTATCGCACACAAATGCAGCTATGATACTTATCAAGATATATCTTAAACGATATAGAATAAACTGAGAACTGTATACCATATCTAGGGTAAGAATCTATATATGGTGGGATATGATACACTTACCAGCGACTCGAGATAGCTCGGATGCATTCGTGAACGCTAACGCCCACGAACGCTGGCCTTCCTTTAGTGCCCCGAACCTCTAATTCCGCTCATCGAAGCATGCTGTCGTCGGCCCGCGGGATGGGGCGCTTCTGCCTCCGCTGGCCAGGCCTCGTCGTCTTCGCCGTCGTCATCGCGTTCTCGGCGCTTCTTTCTACCCTCGTCGGGCCTCAGTCCCTTGCCCAGAGCCAAGGCACGAATCTTACCGATGATTGGGTCGACGGCGGTGGGAACGTAGAGGCAAGCACTGCCATGTTGATGATCAACGAAGGAGAGACCAAGAGCTACAGCGTGCGGCTTACGAAGCAACCACACGAGGGAGCCGATCAAGACTGGTGGGTCATGATCGTGGTCGACGGCCATCGGCGCCCCGCCAGCTACTATCCTGATGAGAAGAATCCGATCGTCAGCTGGTCACCGTCGATCGGGAGAACATTCGACAGGGGCAACTGGTACATAGAGAAAGACATCACAATTACGGCGCACCAGGATGACGACGAGGATGATCACACAATAATCTTTTCCTCCGAATTGTGGGATCACGACGCCTATTGTCCACCCGGGCTGCACGTCGACGAGGATGGTAACTCTATAATCCTAGCTCCGGTGACCGTCCGCATCATCGACGACGATAAGGACAAGCCCGAGCTCACCATCAGTGACACGACGGTGGTCGAGGGAGGCAAGGCGCAATTCGACGTGACGCTGAGCCAGATGAGCAATGGGCCTGTGACAGTGCGTTACGCGACGTCGGATGGAACGGCCCACGCGGGCGACGATTACACCACGATGTCTGACACTCTTGAATTTGAGGCCGGCGAAAGAACGAAGACTATCTCGGTGCCCATCATCGATGACAACCTCGACGAAGCGGACGAGGAGTTCTCCGTAACCCTGAGCAGCCCAAACGGCGCCACTCTCTCCAACAACACCGCGACAGGGACCATCAACGACAACGACGATCCGACTCTCTCCATCGCGGATGCGACGCCGGTGGACGAGGGCGGGACGGCAGAGTTCGTCGTGACAATGAGCATAGAGAGCACGCAAAGCGTGACGGTTACCTACGGGACGAGGAGCGGAACGGCAGTCGCAGGGCAGGATTTCCAGACGACGTCGGGCATTCTGACTTTCAACCCGAACACCACGCAGCAGACCATCTCGGTGACCACAACCGACGATGCGACCGACGAGGAGGACGGGGAGACCTTCACGGTGACGCTGAGCGCTCCCATCGGCGCGACGCTCGAAGACAGCTCCGCAACAGGAACCATCAGCGACAACGACGAGGCGAAGCTCTCCATCTCGGATGCCACGGCGGTTGAGGGAAACCCGGCGCGATTCGACGTGACGCTGAGCCCGGCGAGCGACCGGACCGTGACGGTGAGTTACGCGACGTCGGGGGTGACGGCGACCGAGGGCACGGACTACACCGGGACGTCCGGCACAACACTCAGGTTCTCGGCCGGTGAACTGCAGAAAACGATCGCGATAGCGACCCACACGGACTCAACCGTCGAGCCCGATGAAACCTTTACGGTCACGCTGAGCAGCCCGAGCGAAGCGGGCATAGAGGACGGCACCGCGACGGGGACGATCACCGACGATGACCTGCCGGCGCTCTCCATCGCGGACGCGCCGGCGGTGACCGAGGGTGAGACGGCACAGTTCGTCGTGACTCTGAGCGCGCCCAACATGGTTCCCGTGACGGTCAGCTACGAAACGGCAAGCGGGACCGCGACCGAGGGCACGGACTTCACCCGGACGACCACCCCCCCGCTGAGCTTCAGCGCAAACAACTCGAACATGCCGCAGACCGAGACCATCTCGGTGCCGACGGAAGACGACAGTGACGAGGAGACGAGCGAGACCTTCACAGTCCGACTGACCAACGTCAACGGCGCAACAGTAGAGGATGGCACTGCAACGGGGACCATCAACGATAACGACGACCCGGACCCCAACCCGAACCCGAATCCCAACCCCAATCCCAACCCGAACCCGAACCCCAACCCCAACCCCGACCCCGACCCGGGCGATGACAACGAGAACAACGGCAGCAACGAGAACGGCAACAACGAGGGTGACGGAAATGGCGGCAACGGCGGCAACGGTAACGGTGACGGCAACGGCGGAAATGGAGGGAACGGCGACAACGGCGGAAACGGCGACAATGGAGGCAACGGAAACGGCGACGGAAACGGCGGAGGCAGTCTCCCAACCCTCTCCATCGCTGACGCGACTGCCATTGAGGGAGGCGGTGCGGGATTCCTCGTAACGCTCAGCCCGGCGAGCGCAGAAACCGTGACGGTCGATTACCGGACGGTCAGCGGAACAGCCATCGCGGGAGAGGATTTCGACACCACGTCGGGCACTCTGACCTTCGCCCCCAACGCCACAGAGCAGACCATCACGGTTCAGACCCGCGAGGACGGTCTGGACGAGCCGGAAGAGATCTTTGCCTTGACGCTGAGCAACCCCAGCGGGGCGACGCTGGCGGACACCAGCGCGACGGGGACGATCATCGATGTCGACTTCGCGACCGTCTCCATCGCGGACGCGACGGTGGAGGAGGGAAGCACGGCGGAGTTCGTCGTGACGCTCAGCGTGCCAAGTTGGCAGAGAGTGATGGTCAATTTCCAGACATCGGACAGAACGGCGGTTGCGGGCCAGGACTACGAGGCGACGTCCGGTACGCTCACCTTCTACCCCGGCGACACGCGGAAGCCTGTCCGGGTGCAAACGCGCGAGGACGATCTGGACGAGTCGGACGAAACATTCGGGGTGACGCTGATCGGACCGAGCGGCGCTACGCTGGCGGACGCCACCGCGACGGGCACGATCACCGACGACGACCAGGCGAGCCTCTCCATCGCGGATGCGACGGTGCAAGAGGGGAGCACGGCGGCATTCGTCGTGACGATGAGCGTACCGAGCACGCAGAACGTGACGGTGAGCTACCGGACAGCGAGCGGCACAGCGGCCGAGGGCACGGACTACGACGCGGCGTCGGGCACTCTCACCTTCTCGACCAGAGAGGTCGAGAAGAGAATCCTGGTGCGGACTCTCGCGGACGACCTCGACGAGCCGGACGAGACCTTCACGGTGACGCTGATCGGACCGAGCGGCGCGACGCTGGCGGACGCCACCGCCACGGGCACGATCACCGACGACGATCAGGCGCGCCTCTCCATCGCGGATGCGACTGTGGAGGAGGGGAGCACGGCAGAGTTCGTCGTGACGATGAGCGTACCGAGCACGCAAAGCGTGACGGTGAGCTACCGGACGGCGAGCGGCACGGCGGCCGAGGGCAGGGACTACGACGCGGCCTCGGGCACTCTCACCTTCTCGACCGGAGAGGTAGAGAAGACCATCCGGGTGCAGACCCGCGAGGACGACGTCGACGAGCCGGACGAGACGTTCGGGGTGACGCTGAGCAACCCCGGCGGGGCGACGCTGGCGGACGCCAGCGCGACGGGGACGATCATCGACGATGACGTGTCGGGCTTCTCCATCGCGGATGCGCGGGTGGTCGAGGGCGGAACGGCGCGCTTCACGGTGACGCTCAGCCCGCCAAGCGAGCAGACCGTGACGGTCGACTACCGTACGGCCAGCGGAACCGCGGCGGCGGGCCTCGACTTCGACGCGGCATCCGGCAGGTTAACCTTCGGCCCGCGCATCACACGGCAGATCATCGCGGTGCAAACCCGCGCGGACGACGTCGACGAGCCGGACGAGACCTTCACGGTGACGTTGAGCAGCCCGGGCGGCGCGACGTTGGCGGACGCCACCGCGACGGGGACGATCACCGACGACGACGTGAGACCGCTGGCGCCGATCAATGAGGAACTCATTCCCGAGCTGGGCCGCGCACTGGCGTTCACTGCCGTCCGCTGCCGGATCGAGCAGGTGTTCTCCGACATGGCGCGCGGCTGGGCGAAGCCTTACGTCAATACGTCGTTGTCCGCCGCCCCGACATCCGTTGCGCCCGGCTCTCTCGATTGGGCCGAGGACGACGGCGACGATCGCTCGCCGGCACTCGAGCAGGTGCTCGACAACACGGCGTTCCTGCTGCCGGTGCTGGACGGGAATGGCGAAAGGACGCGCTTCGCGGCTTGGGGCTGCGGCGACTACCGTGCCCTCTCTGGCGACGGAGGAGGCTCCGCCGGAGCCTGGGACGGCCAGGCGTTCAGCATGCAGGTGGGGGCCGACGCGATCGTCGGACGCAATCTGATTGCGGGCGTGTCTCTCTCCCAGTCGCAGGGCTCGCTCGAATTCGATGGCGTGGGGATCGGTAACGACCGCTCCGATGGGGGCTACGATCTGCAGCTCACCGGGGTGCACCCCTATCTCGCCTGGTGGATGTCGCGCGATCTGGAAATCTGGGGAACTATCGGCCTGGCCCGGGGCGAGCTGCAGGTTGCGGACGACGCCTCCGGATCATCCCACGCCAGCGAGGCAACGCTGACTTCGGGCACGATCGGCCTCAACGGCCGGCTGCTGGAGCTCGGCGGGACGACGCTCCGGCTGAAGGGCGAGTGGGCCCTCGCGCAGCTCGATGTCGCCCGCAGGACCGCTGCGTTCCGCAACGCGGCGGTGGACCTGCAACGGCTGCGGCTTGCGGCCGAAGTCGAGCATGAGGAAGTCGTCCCCTACGTCGGCGTGCTCGCGCCATGGGCGGAACTCGGCCTGCGCCACGAGGGCGGTGATGGGGCGACCGGCTCCGGCCTGGAACTCGGCGGCGGGCTGTACTACCGGCAAATCGAGCAGGGCTGGAACGCGGAGCTCTATGGCCGCTGGGTCCTGGTGCAGGACGACGCGCTGCCGGAAGAGCAGGGGTTCGGCCTGCGCTTCCGCTACGATCCAGAGGCGCCCAACTTCGGCCCGTGGGTGAGCCTGTCGCAGACCTGGGGCGAGCCGGCGAGCGGCTTGCAGCAGCTGTGGGAAGAGGGGCTGCGCGCCTCGGCCACGGACGACCCGCTGGCAGGGCGCCTGGAATTGGAGATTGCTTACGGCCTCCCGGCGTTCAGGGAGCAGGGCGCGCTGGTACCCTTTGGCGCATTGAGCCTGGGGAAGGACGGTGAGCGGACCTTGAGGGTGGGCAGCCGCCTGGTGCTGGGATCGATAGGCGTCCTGAGCCTCGAGGCGGTGCGCCGCGAATACGCCTCCACGCCGACGCACCACGCGGTCATGCTGCGGGGCATCCTCCGCTACTAGCCGGGAATTCCCACCAGAGGTCACGTTCTGCGCGCTGCGCGACACTCGGCGCTGCTTGCGCGGGCGCGCCGATCGGCTAAGCTCGGCCCGCCACGCCAAGGGAGAGCCCGATGAACCAAGCCCCCGCCTCCGTCACCCGCATCCCTGCGCCGAGCGCCCACCCCTTCTCGCCCCCCGATATCGCGCTTCAGACCGATCCCGAGGACGAGCGGATCTGGGTGCCGCTGAAGGAAGGCGTCTGGCTGCGCCCGCTGATGTACA
>JAPOOH010000084.1 GCA_026713505.1 Chloroflexota bacterium
CGCCTGCTGTACGGCTGCGGATTCCGGGTCGGCGAAGTCGTGAACCTGCGGATCGACGACGTCGACCTGAACCAAGGCGTCCTGACCGTGCGCGAGGGCAAGTTCCGCAAGGACCGCCTGGTGCCCCCGGCCCTGCCGCTCGTTGAGCGTCTGCGCTCCTACGCCGCCGCGGTCAGCGCGGTCACCGGCGCCAGACCCGGCGATGCGTTCTTCTTCCCGTCGGTCCACGGCGGCCCGTATCGCATTGGGGCGATCTATGTCGCGTTCCGGCGACTGCTGTTCGGTTGCGGGATTCCGCATGGCGGCAAGGGCAAGGGGCCGCGCGTCCATGACCTGAGGCATTCATTTGCCGTGCACGCCATGCTGCGCTGGTACCGCGAGGGCGCGGACCTCGATGCCAAGCTGCCCGTCCTGGCGACCTATCTGGGCCATCAGTCGCTTCTGGGGACCGAGCGTTATCTGCATCTGACGGCGGAGCTGTTCCCGGAAGTCGCGGTGCGAGTCAACGCGGCGTTCGGCGACATCATTCCACCATGGAGCGCGCCGTGATGAAGCCGACCGATCTCTCCGTGCACCTGACCGGCTTCCTGAGCCACCCCCTTGCCGCACAGCGCAACCTGAGCCCGAACACGATCCGGGCCTACCGCGATACGTTCACGCTGCTGCTCCGGTACTGCCGCGACCAGCGGGGGATGCCCCTCGAACGCCTGAGCCTCAAGCAGATCGACGTCCCGCTGGTGGAGGCGTTCCTCGACCACTTGGAGCACGACAGGCATTCCTCGATCCGTACGCGCAACTACCGGCTCGCTGCGATGCACGCGTTCTTTCGGTACGTGCAGTCGGAGGTCCCGGACCACCTGCTGCAGTGTCAGCGCATCATCGCCATTCCGTTGCGTCGCCACCCGCGCACGACGGTCGGCTACCTCGCCAAGGAGGACCTTGCCAGGATCCTCGAGCAACCCGATGTCCGCACCAGCGCCGGTCGCAGGGACGCCGTTCTCCTCAGCGTGCTCTACGACACCGGCGCGCGCGTCCAGGAGTTGATCGACATGAGCGCCGGCGACGTGCGGCTGGAGCCGCCCGCGCAGGTCCGCTTGTTCGGCAAGGGCCGGAAGATGCGCGCCGTGCCGCTGATGGATGCGACGGCGCAGCTGCTCCGCGACCATCTGCGCGACAGCGGCCTGCACCGGCCCGAGCGGTTCGAACAGCCGCTGTTCCAGAACCGGCAGGGTGCCCGGCTGTCCCGATGGGGCGTGCGGTACATCCTGGACAAGCACGTTCAGGCGGCGCGCAACGCCCATCCGGGGTTCACCCAACCGGTCACTCCGCACACGCTTCGACACACGAAGGGAATGCACCTGCTTCAGAGCGGCGTCTCGCTGGAGATCATCAGGGACTTTCTCGGTCACGAGCATGTCGTGACCACCCAGATCTACGCCCGGGCGAACCTGGAGATGAAGCGCAAGGCCCTTGCGAACGTCGCGGAGGACTCCACCTTTCCGGATCTCCCGTCCTGGCAGAAGGACGGCACATTGCTTGAGTGGCTTCGCTCGCTGTGACGATGCCGAGGCCACACGCGGCCCCCAACGCGCGGGACCCTCCTGTTTTCGGGCAGATTTTATGTGGAGTTCAGCGAAGCTAGAACCTTTGCTGACAGTGAGTTGAGCACGCAACTCCACATAAAAGCTCACGCACCACAATAAGTTTCCGTTATGGAGGCTCTGAAATGGCCCAATTCCTGACTGACGACCTCCAGCGCGTCGGCGCGTACCAGGATGCGCTGCAGTTCCCGCATCCTCTCCTGCGCGTA
>JAPOOH010000521.1 GCA_026713505.1 Chloroflexota bacterium
ACGATCTCGCTCGGCGAGCCCTTCATGAACCCGACGACCATGCTCTTCCGCAACCTGATGGCGATGGACACGGAGGAGATGATCCGCGCCCATCCGCTGGATGCGGTGGTTCTGATCGGCGGCTGCGACAAGACCGTGCCGGCCCAGCTCATGGCGGCGGCGAGCGCGGGCGTGCCCGCGATCCAGCTGGTCACGGGGCCGATGCTGACCGGGAGCCACCGGGGCGAGCGGCTCGGCGCCTGCACCGACTGCCGGCGTTACTGGGGCGCGCATCGCGGCGGGCGCGTGGATGAAGACGAGATCGCCGAGGTCGGCGGCCGGCTCATGCCCTCTGCCGGCACCTGCATGGTGATGGGCACCGCCAGCACCATGGCCTGCGCGGCGGAAGCACTAGGCATGATGCTGCCGGGGAGCGCTGCGATCCCGGCGGTGCTCGCCGACCGCCAGCGGATCGCGCGGGAGAGCGGCGCGCGTGCCGTGGCAATGGCTGCGGAAGGGCTCACGCCGGAGCGCATCCTCACGCCCGCCGCCTTCACCAACGCGCTCACGGTGCTGCTCGCGGTCGGCGGCTCGACCAACGCGGTGATCCACCTCGCCGCCGTCGCCGGGCGCTGCGGCTTCGACCTCGACCTGGGCCGCCTCGACCGCCTCAGCCGCGAGACCCCGGTGCTGGTCGATCTCAAGCCCTCGGGCCAGCACTACATGGAGGACCTGAACAAGGCCGGCGGGCTCATTCCGGTGCTGCGCGCGCTGGCCGATCAACTCGATCTCGATTGCCTGACCGTGACCGGGCGCACCCTGGGCGAGGAGATCGCCGCGGCCCCCGCCCCCTGGGCCCAGGATGTGGTGCGCGAGCGCGATGACCCCATCTACCCCGAGGGCGGCATCGCGGTGCTGCGCGGCAACCTCGCGCCGGACAGTGCGATCATCAAGCAATCGGCGGCGACGCCCGCGCTCTGCCACCACAGCGGCCGCGCGGTCGTGTTCGATTCCCTTGCCGATCTCACGGAGCGGATCGACGACCCCGCGCTCGATGTGACACCGGAGGACGTGCTGGTTCTGCGCAACGCAGGCCCCAAGGGCGCACCGGGGATGCCCGAGGCCGGCTACATCCCGATCCCCCGCAAGCTCGCTCGCCAGGGCGTGACCGACATGGTGCGGCTCTCGGATGCGCGCATGAGCGGCACCGCCTTCGGCACCATCGTGCTCCACGCGGCGCCTGAGGCTGCCATCGGCGGCCCGCTCGCGCTGGTGGAGAAGGGCGACCGGATCACGCTGGACGTGACGGCGCGGTCGCTGACGCTGGACGTGCCGCAGGCGACGCTCGATGAACGCCGGGCGGCATGGCGCCCGCCGCCCCCGCCGGAAGGCGCGGAACGCGGCTATCTCGCGCTCCACCTCGCCCACGTCGAGCAGGCCGACCGCGGCTGCGACCTGGACTTTCTCGCCGCCCCACGCACGGGCGCGGTGGTGCCGGTCTGAGCGCGCGGCCCTACTCGTCCAGCACGGCTGCGAGGTCGGGCAGGCTGGGAAGCACGGCGAGCGGCGTGCCCTCGGCGAAGAACGCCGCCTCGCCGATACCGACGAAG
>JAPOOH010000559.1 GCA_026713505.1 Chloroflexota bacterium
CGACTTGCGCTTGGGGATGCAGGTCGCGCTTTCGGTACAGGTTCGCCAGATAGGTGCGCCGCTGGAGCAGCTGCTCAACCCACACGGACGGTTCGCGGTTGATCCCTATTGCGCGCGCGTGGCGCAGCATGAGCTGACGGTCGATCAAGGTCTGCAAGTAGGACTGCCGCGCCGCTGGTCCCTGTTGGGCCGGACGCAGCCCCGGCAGCACGTTTGACGCAAATTGGCGCAGCTCGGCGCTCGTGATGGGCACGTCGCCGACTAGGGCTACCGGCGGCGCGTCTTGCTGGCTGCACGCGACCGACAAAACCACCGCCGTCCACGCAGTGGCACATCTGTGTCGCAAAACATTTCTGCTTAGCCTATTCATAACTACTTTGCATTATACAAAGAAACATTTGTTTAAGGAAATCGGTTTTTGACCTCGCATCTTATCTACATAGCGACGTTGGCGCTGGCGTGTTATGCCAATACCTTGGGCAACGGCTTTGTTTTTGATGACTCGGCATACCTGGCTAGCGATGCGGTGCGCGGGCTGGCGCTAGGCGAGCTTTTTGGCGCTAGCTGGATGGGGCTAGAGCTGTACCGGCCGCTCACTTTACTCTCGCTCGGCTGCGATTTCCAGCTCTTCGGAGAAGCCCCTTGGGGCTATCATCTGACCAACGTTCTGTTACATGCGGTCAATAGCCTCCTCCTGTACGCATTGGCCCGAGACCTGTTCGGCGAGGATCGCGCCGCACTGTGGGCCGCCTTGCTGTACGCGAGCCATCCCCTCCAAACCGAAGTAGTAGCTTGGATTTCGGCGCGGGGCGACTTGCTGGCCAGCCTGTTGTCGCTGGGTGCCTTGCTAGCACATCGGCGGCAGCGCGTACTAGCCTATTTGCTGTACGCAGGAGCGTGCTTGGCGAAGGAGACGGCGATAGTTTTGCCGGTCGCGCTTTTTTTAGCGGACTCACGGGAGGGGATAGCGGCTTGGAGCAAGCGACATTGGGGATATGGGGTGGCCCTGCTGGGCGTTTTGGCGTTGCGTTGGCTGGCGTTGGCCGACGCCCCTGCTGGGCCGGTATCTACCAATTTTTTGGCCGACCTTGGTCCGTGGCAGCGGCTCGGTACGGCCGTGGCCATTCTGCCGCGCTATTTGCTGCTGATCGCCGCTCCGCTGCATTTGTCGGCGGATTACTCATATGCGTCGATTCCCCCGGTGGAGTCGCCTTGGGATCTGTGGTTTGTCGCGGGCTTGGCCTGTGTGGCCGCGTTGGTCGCGCTGCTTTGGGTGGCGCGATCGCGCTTTCTCGTCTTTGTCAGCGCATTCTTTGCCGCGTGCCTGCTGCCGGTGGCCAATTTGCTTTTCCTCGCGCCCAGCGGCATGGTCGAGCGCTATTTGCACTTGGCCATGATCCCAGTGGCCCTGACTTGGGGCTGGGCTGGGCAGTGCTGGCTGCGGAGAAGTCCGGGACAGCGACGACTAATTTGGGCAGTCGTGCTGTGCGTGGTCGTGCTGGCTGGTGTGCGCACCATTGTCCGCAACCGAGACTGGCACAGTGACGCCCGCTTGTTTGCCGCAGTTTTGGCACACTATCCAGACAACGCTCGCGCCCACGACAATCTCGCGTTTACCTACTATCATCAGGGACAATACGCCCGCGCTTTCCACCACTACCAGCGGGCCGTGACCATCCAGCCGACCCGGCTGCGGGCGCATTTTAATCTCGGAATACTGCACAGTACGGCGCGGCGTTACGAGGAGGCGATCGCGTCCTTCAAGACTGCACTGGCCCTAAATCCTACTCACGTTGAAACGCATTTCAATCTCGGCCTGACCTACCAGAAAGCCGGTCGCTACGAGGAAGCTATAGGATACTATGGTACGGTGCTGAATTTGGCCCCGCACCATCTGAGAGCTTACTACAACTTAGGCCGCGCCTACGAGCGCGTCGGTCGCATAGAAGACGCCATCCGGCAATACACCACGCTCGTGGCGCTAGACGCCGAATCCGCTAAGGCGTATTACCGCTTGGGCGAGTTGTACCACCGCCAGCGGCGCTTGGCGGAAATGGCTGCTGCTTGGACGACTTTGCTGCGCTTGGACCCGGCGCACCGCGAGGCCGAGCGCATTCGTCAGGTATTGGACGAGAGCAGGTAAAATATTTAATAACAAGAAGTTATATACTTATACAACGGAGGCTGTGAGAGCGGTAGGACAGCGAAAAAGATGCTTGACTTTGAATGTTGTTGGGAGTACCTTGGGGCGTAATCTTAATAGTAATCGTTCTATATCACGCCAATTCCCAAGGAGATGGAAATGCGTAGAACGTTAGTAAGTGCCTTACTCGCCGCGGTGGTTGCGCTGCCGGCTCTGGCTCACTTTCCGCCTGGCGAACTGCTGTTCGCCGTGCAGTTCCCGGATGAAAACATACCAGTCATCGACGGCAATCACGCCGATTGGGCCGCCGTGCCCCAGATCCCTTACGAGGTCGGCAACGACAAGTACTCCGATTCGGTGTACAGCAAGGCGCGCGGTGAGATCGACGTAAGCGACCTGAGTGTGCGGCAGATTGTCGGCTGGAACGACAATACCAACCTGCTCTATTTCATGGCTGAGGTCTTCGACAACGTCCACACCCGCGACGCCGAAGAGCCTAATGCTTGGTGGGCGGAC
>JAPOOH010000085.1 GCA_026713505.1 Chloroflexota bacterium
CGATGTGGATCAGCTTTCCGCCGCCCTGCGCCTTCATCGGCGGGTAGACCGCCCCGGAGGCCAGGAACGCTGCCCGCAGGGTGACGTCCAGCACGCGGTCCCACTCGTTCGCCGCCAGGGCCTCGGGCTCCTTGCGCACGGTGATGCCCGCGTTGTTCACGAGGATGTCGACGCGCCCGAACGCCCCGGTCACCTGCGCCGCCATCCCCTGCACCTGCTCCGAGTCCCTAACGTCGGCGAGCACGCCCAGCGACCTGCGGCCCATCGCCTCGATCTCCTGCACGACCGGGTCAACGGGGCGGTGGATGCGCTCCGTGCCGCCCGCCACCGCCTCAGGCGCGCGCGCCACGATGGCGACGTCCGCCCCGTGCTCCGCCAGCGTCAGCGCGATGCCGCGACCGATACCCTGGCTTCCGCCGGTGACGACGGCAACTCTGCCCGTGAGGTCGAAAAGCATGCCCTCCCCCCTCGTCCGGGGATTCCGCTGCAAGGTTACACCAGGCGGCCCCACAGGCGATGAAACGGGGGCACGAACTCGCACTTTCTCGGTCACTGCTCGCGATGGTTTACGTACGTTCAGAGCACCTAATCTTGATAAAGTTCGCAGCGGCCGTTAGGATGATGGCCGGAATCCGAAGATTCCGGGACGCTGGTTGAAGGTGTTATCGTCAACGCCAGCCAGGCCGGATGTGAGCCTTTTCCGGCACGGCTGCCGTTCGGTGAAGACCGCAGAGAGAAGACAAACATGGGAGGAAGCATGACAGCAGCTAAGCGGTTACTGAGATACCTGGTAGTGGCTGGGGCAGCCCTGGGCCTGCTGGCGGCATGTGGGTCGGACCCAACCGCCACGCCGGTGCCAACCGCAACCCCGGTCCCCGTAGCCCAGCCAACACCCACTCCGGACCCGCTGGCTGAATGGAACACCATCGTCGACGCGGCCACCGCAGAGGGTACGGTTGTCGTGTTCGGCCCGCCCGGAGACGCGGTCCGCCGCGCGCTGACCGAAGGGTTCGAGGCGGCCTACCCCGGCATCCGCGTTGAGTGGAGCGGTGGACGCGGCGGCGCACAGGGAACGATCGTGGAAGAGGAGCGGAAGGCTGGCCAATCCAACGTGGATGTCGTGATTCAGGGCTTCATCAGCTTCAACCGTGTGTTCCTCCCGCTGGATGTCCTGGCCCCGGTCGAGGAGGCCCTGCATCTCCCGGAGGTGCTGGACCTCAGCAATTGGCGGAACGGTGAGCACCAGATCCCGCCGAACGGGCTGAACTTCGGCTTCACCATGTCCACCAACACACAGCTCATCTACAACGCGGACCTGGTGTCTGACCCAACCGAGATCGATGAGTACGAGGAGTTGCTCGACCCGAAGTGGAAGGGGAAGATCATCCTGAACGACCCCATCCCTGCGGGCGCAGGCTACCGTGTCCTGAGGGACGCCACCGAGGCTCTCGGCAGCCTCGAAGCCGCTGAGACCTGGCTCCGCGCCATGAAGGAGCAGTCGGTGGTGGACCGCGACCAGCGCGGCATGATCGAATCCGTGTTGAAGGGCGAGTTCGCGATCCACTTCGCTCCGAGCGGCGGCGTGATGGGACAGCTCGCCAGCGAGGGCATCGAGTTCAACTTCCTCACCCTCCAGGAGCGCACCACGCCCATCTACAGCAACAGCTTCGGCACCCTCATGCGACTGACCGAGCCGCCTCACCCCAACGCGCAGATCGTCTTCATGAACTGGCTCCTCACGCAGGAGGGCCAGACCGCGTGGAGCACGTCCATGAACCTCGGCTCCCTGCGGCTGGACGTTCCGACAGACCACCTGCGGCCCTACTCAAGACCGTTGCCCGGCGTTGACTACGGCTTCGACTGGAACCCGCTTCGCTCCGACGAGGAAGAGGCGATCATCAACGACATATTCGGCATCTAGTCAGGCGACTGCCTGGGCGGCGGGAGCCGGAGTGCCCCTCCGGCTCCTCCCTGGCGGACAGCAACCTGCCGGATGCGCTGCGGCGTATCCGTGAGGCGGCCGACCTCAGGCGCTCCCTCTTCGTGCGTCGGAGAGGGAGCGCAGCGTTAGCGGTCCCAGGAGCCCGGGAACGGCAAGAACGACATGGCACAAGTCGCTGCGGCTTCTACTATCCGGACAGCCAGGAGGGTGCCCTCGCGGGGCATCCTCCTCTTCGCCATAGTGGTCGCCGTCGGCTTCTTCACCGCGTACCCGGTCAGCCTCCTGCTCCTCAGGAGCTTCCAGGTAAGCGCTCCGGGAGATGCGCTTCAATGGGGCCTGAGCGGGTGGACGTCGGCCTTCGGGGACGACGCGCTCGTCAAGGCGTTCGCCAACACCCTCTTCCTGGGGAGCGTCCGCACCGGCATCACCCTGGTCCTCGCCATCTACTTCGCGTGGATCGTTACACGGACGAACACCCCCATGCGCGGCTTCATCGAGTTCATGATGTGGCTGGGCTTCTTCCTCCCCGCCATTCCCATGACCATGGGCTGGATCCTGCTCCTGGACCCGTTCTCGGGAGTGCTCAACACGTTCCTCAGGGACAGGCTGGGCATAGACAGCCCGTTCAACATCTACTCGTACGGGGGCATCATCTGGGCCCACCTGGCCTTCAGCACCTCTATCCGGTTCCTGCTCCTGACTCCCGCATTCCGGTCGATGGACGCCGCCCTGGAGGAGGCGGGCCGCATCGCCGGAAACAACTCGCTGCAGGTGCTGCGCCGCGTCACCATCCCCGTGCTCGCACCTGCCATCATCATCGGCACGTCGCTGGGGTTCATCAAGAGCCTGGAGTCGTTGGAGATTGAACTGCTGCTCGGCCGCCGCGCCGAGATATCCGTCTTCACGACCAGGATCTTCGACTACCTCCACTGGGAACCGCCCCTCTACGGCAGGGCCACGGCGCTCTCCAGCATCTTCCTGCTCGTCATCTTCCTCATGATCTGGCTGCAGCGCATCGTCATCGGCAAGCGCCACTACACCACCGTGACCGGTCGCGGGTACAGGGCCGGAGTGAACGACATTGGCGGGTGGCGCTGGGTCACCTTCGGCACGAGCATGCTCTTCATCGGCGTCATGATCATCCTCCCCCTCTGCATGTTGCTCATGGGGACGTTCATGCGCCTCTCAGGACTGTTCGACATCCCGGACCCGTGGACATTCAAGCACTGGACGGCCGCCTTCGACGACCCGGTCTTCATCAGATCGCTGCGCAACACCCTCATCATGGGCTTCGGAGCGGCAACCTTCGGCGCCGTCGTCTACGCCCTCATCGCCTACATGATCGTGCGGGGCCGCTTCCTCGGACGCGGGCTGCTGGACTTCTTCGCGTGGCTTCCGTGGGCCATACCCGGCGTCCTCGTCAGCCTGTCGCTGCTGTGGGTATTCCTCGGCTCCGGTCCCATCTTCAAGCAGGTGTACGGCACCATCTTCATCCTCATCATCGCCACCACCATCGGCACCCTGCCGCTGGGCGTTCAGATCCTCAAGGCCTCCGTCATGCAGATGAGCCCGGAGTTGGAAGAGGCCTCGCGCGTGCACGGCGCGTCCTGGTTCCGCACCGTCACCCGCATCGCTGCGCCCCTCATGGCCCCCGCCATCATGTCCGTGGGCATCATCTCCTTCATATCCGCGATACGCGACGTGCCCACCGTCATCTTCCTCGCCAACTTCCAGACGAGGCCGCTGTCGCTGCTGATGCTCGACTACATCATCGGAGGCGAGCGGGAGAAGGCCACCGTCATCGGCGTCTTCCTCGCGGGGCTCATCGTCATCGTCGCCCTCGCCGGCAGGAAGATCGGCCTCCAGATGGGAAACTCCGAGAACCGCTGACCGAAGCAACCCCGCGCCACCGACCTCGCAGGCCCCCTTCCTCTGTCGTTCCTGTGAAAAAGGCCCCCGTCGTTCCTGCGCAGGCAGGAACCCCGCCCCTCACCTCTCCCTCGGGGAGAGGTAGACGCGCCTGCGCGTCGGGTGAGGGGCCCCCACGCCCCCCTCCCCCC
>JAPOOH010000507.1 GCA_026713505.1 Chloroflexota bacterium
AAAAGACTGGGAAAAATCCATCGCTTCAAGCCAGGCATGGATCGACATCGCCCACATCCGCCTCACTACACGAAGGCTCGCAAGGCTTTGTAACCATTGACCGAGTTTCGAGTCAGGCTCTGAGATATTCCATCTCATGCTTGAGCACAGCCGCAACCTGCCACTCCTCGACATCGGGATACCATTCCAGAAACTCCTTGACGGTGGCGCCGCTCTCAAGGTTCTCGAATAAAGCGTACACCGGAACCCTCGTCCCTTTGAAGGCCCACGCCCCGCTGATCTTGCGGGGATTGCGTTCCACCGCCGGGCATGTTGTCCAGTCGGTCATCGGCTCTCCTCCTCCTGTGCAATGCGCTCCTCGGTCATACGAAGACTTGCGTCGGCTTGAACTGCGTCGACTCTATCTTCATCTATGTCCGGCATCGATTCGGGCAACTCCGTTGCCGCGCTTCGTACGTCGAGCTTGCCCGTGACGACATCGGCGATCAGGCGGGTGCGGAATTCCCGAAGAAGCTCTATTTCGCGACGCGCCGCCGTAATGGCATCGCCGATATTGGCTACTGATACGTCCAGAAATTGCGCTATGGCGCTCTGTTCGGACGCAGGAGGAATGAAAATTATCAAATTCTTTATCTGAGTTCCATAAATGTGCATAACAGTGATACCGCGGCCCATAACTGCTTTCTGATTAGCAGCAGCGCAACAGTCTGTCATGTAGCCTAAGTATCGAGCGTCGAACTTCTGTTTCGGCCGAAACAAGATAATATCACCTCCGCAGCAAGCTTCCGACGACATCAAATTGACCGCAGACTTCCCAATTTCAGCAATTGTTTCGCCGGAAGCAGCGAAAAGGACATCACCAAACTGTAGCGCAGTGTATTCGTCGTTTTTTTCCGCTGAAACGAATGATCGACTCTCGGAAATAAAGTAGGTGTGCGTTGTGTATAGGTCACCGTAACGTATACATGGCACACCCGAAGGCACCTCGTCCTCCTTGTTGCCACCGTTGCCTTTCAGTAATTTGCCGCACTGTCCGAGTCTCTTGATCTCCCAATGCTCCGGCACATCCCCCAGCCACTCGACACCGGAGGGCTTGTAGGTCGGGTAGGGCCGGCCGGTGCGAACATCGATCCGGCCCGTGACGCCTTGGTGGATGATAGCCTGCTTCTGCTCCTCCAGCAGCGCAATCAGCTTCTCCTTGGCTCGGATGTAGCGGTCGATACGGCTGTTGATATGATCGAGGAAACGTGCGATGGCTGTTTGTTCAGAGCGGGGCGGCAACGGTAGACAAAGATATTTGAGCTGGCTTCCATAAATGTGCATGACTGTAATGCCGCGCCCCATTACGGCCTTTTGATCTGCTATCGGTCGAGAGTCGAGCAAGTATCCCAAAAAACGAGCGTCGAACTCTCGTACAGCGCGAAACAAGATAATATCACCGCCACAGCGGGCCTTGGATGAAATCAAGTTCACTGCAGACTTGCCAATTTCTGGTATCGTCTCACCAGACGCCGCAAAAAGAACATCCCCGAAGTGTATTGAAGTATATCTATAGGCACTTTCCTCGGAAATAAATGATCGACTTCCCTTGATGAAATATTGATGAGTTGTGTACAAATCACCGTACCGAATACAGGGAATCCCGTGCTCTACTTCATCATCCTTGCTACCGCCATTGCCCTTCGAAAGAGTTCCGAGACGACCCAGACGATGTACCTCCCAATGGCTCGGAACCTTCCCCAGACACTCTACGCCGGAGTCC
>JAPOOH010000086.1 GCA_026713505.1 Chloroflexota bacterium
CTGCGACTCCAACAGCCTGCCACCCGCCCATGGCGAGGTCCGCGCTCCAGTTCAGGACAACCGTCCCCTCAAGCGCGTCCCTTGCCGCCAGGAGCGCCAGGCAGTCGTCCACCAGTCCGGGGTTGTCGGCGGGACTGGGCACCGCCGTGCCGCCCGCGCACGACGCCAGCTCGACCATCACGGTCACGGTGGCCGACCCCCTGCCGCCACTTCCGTCAGCGGCCTGAGCCGTCAGCGTGTGGGAGGAGGCGGTATCGTGGTCCAGTGTCCCGGCCAGGGTGATCAGTCCCGTACTTCCGTCGATGGCGAACCTCTCGCCCTCGTTGCCCGACGTGATCGAGTACGTTACGGCGTCGTCCTGTGGGTCTGTGGCCGATACTGATCCCACAGTGCTGCCGACCTGCGCGTCCTCGACTATCGAGAACGAGTAGGCGGCATTCGCGAACGCCGGAGACTCCTGGGCGCTGCACGCCTCCGTCGTCTCGCTCACCGTCGCGTGGTGCGACACCCCCGGACCCGGCACGGTCTCATACTGTGTTCCGTCACCGTGGGCACTCACACGGAACTCATAGGTCGTCCCGCACCACAGCCCTGAGACCGTGTGACTCTGTTCCTTCACATCCGTGTCCACGCTCTCCCACCTGGCGACACCGCTCACACGCTGTTCCACCACGTGGCCCGTCACACCGCTGACCGACTCCCACGACAGACCGATCGAATCACTGCCCATGGTCGTGGCGCTCAACCTGTGCGGTGCGGGAGCGAACGGCGCGGCAGGTCGAATGCGCACCATCAGCCTGTCGCCGTCCTCCCAGGGCTGTGACGACACACTCCATGTGAACGTGTTGCTGCCAACATCGACCGCTGAGCTGGTGACCCTCAGCGATGTCGATACCGTGCCGTCCAGCTCGATGACGTCCAGGACGCCTGACAGCTCATCCCACGGCACGACCTTCACCCTCACCCTGCCTGAGTCGTATGACATGCTCTCTACGGTCGCCTGCTCGCCGTCCGTCGTGGTGAACGAAGTGGGCTTGAGTACGCCGTTCGTGGCGTCCGCTGCTACGGCGCTGCCGACCGTGAACGGGTCGAAGAAGAACTCGTGCAACGCGCCGGAGGAGGACGTGACCGTGACTCTGACCTCGTTGTTGACGACAAAGTTGCAGGATTTTTGTTCCGGCCAACTCTCCTTGATGTCGAACGAATACTCCCCGTCTGGCAGCGGTCGTGTGGTGCTGATGATCTCGGCTTGCTCAAAGCCGTCAGTCGTCGAGGTTCCGGCGGTGACTCCGAACAGGGATGAGTCTGTGCCTTCCAGCCACGTCGGGGCGGGATCGGGATATGGGTTGAGGAAGTCGCGCCGGTCTATCTCTGCCCCCGCAGGTAGACCGGACTCAATGACGGGGGCGAGGTTCCAGAGGGTGAATTCCCTGCCCTTGTCGCCGGGCCAGTTGCGTTCGAGCCGCATGTGCTCGTACTTCTTCACGACGCACTCTCTGTACGCATCCGAGTCGTCGTGTGCAAGCTCGGCGGCTACCTCGGCTATCCGGTCTTTCATCACCGACAGGGAAATAACCTCTCCGCTTGGCGGTGGGGCCATCATGTACGTGTCGTCGACACCCAGCGGGGGTCTTTCCTCGGGAAA
>JAPOOH010000545.1 GCA_026713505.1 Chloroflexota bacterium
ACCGGCAATAAACGCATTGGTGCCCGGACACTTGAGTTGCCCACCGGACCATTTCATGGGGCTGACCTTGATCACTTGGACCTCTGTTCCTCTGATCGACAATCCGGCTGTTCGCCCGCCAAGCGTCAACCCTAGCGCTCCCTCTGGTCGCGGCCTCGACACTTCAACCGCTCGACCCCGACACCACGATGACGTCTAGTGGTTTTCTCTGTTTATTCGCTATCCTAGACGGTAGCGATCTGCATGAAGGCCACCCAAGACTAGTGCAGCTGTCGGGAACAGCTACTACGGAAGACGATCAAGGGGAGTCGTCCTTGGCTCACTGAGATTGGTCTCTGGCAAGCTGCTTAATGCACTGGAGGCCCAATCCCTGTGACAGAAGCTGGATCGGAAAGGATGGGCTGACGGTGGCTCATCTGCTCGACACGACGGAGTTGCTGATCGCCAGTTGGATTCTGAGTGGTGAAGACGACCGGATACCAACATCCCAAGCAATTCTAGATCGGGCGCTGAGGGCAGCCGTGAAGGACGAAGCGTGCCCGTCTTGGGTCCGCGATCAACTCCACTTTGTGGATTCCCGGATTGGCCTGCAATGCGTGGAGTTGCCTGCCCTGTTGGACTGGGCCCAGCGAGCTCACCTCACAAGCGCGCCCGACCCCTCCTGCCAATCGACACAAATACGGATCAGTGGCAAAGCGGCTCGACGATTACTGCGCGGCCTCAACGTTACGGAGAGCCAAGCAGTCTCGTGGGGGAAATTCCTTCGACAACGCGTCGATGACGAAAGCGCTTAGAGAACCTCCCAGAGCCTCAGCTAAGAGAGAAGTTGCACGAGCACTTGCTCTCACGCGAATCTCCAGTCCAAGCGGGCTCCGAACTGGGCGGTGGAGAAACCGACCTGATCTTGCACAATAAGGTCGTCGTCGCGAACAAGGTCAGCAAGCAGACACAAGACGCTTTCGCCGCCCTCCCTACCGCTGCTTGGCAAAGTAGACGCTACAGCATAGCCCTTTATTCTCGAGTCGAGTTCGTCGTCGTCGCATATCGCCCAAGCAACGAAGCAGATCTGCCCCCACTGCCAGACCGGATTCGTGCCCTCGCCGTCCCCGAGACAGCGGAAAACCGCTGCGAGGTTCGCATCGTCGTACCTTGGGGAACAGGCGTCCCTTCATCCGCAAAGAAGCCAATGTCATCTGAGACTGGTCGCTAGCTTCATACCGTACCGACAATCCGGCGTGTGCGTACTATAAGAAGTCAAGACCCGCCAATGAACGCATCGTCCTACACGGGCGGGTCTTCCCCGCCAGCCTCGTCTGTCGAGGTTCGGGAACAACTGGTTGAAGCGCTGAGGCTTGACCTCGTCGGACCGTGGGCCGGTCACCGCCTCGAGACGGAGCAGTTGCCGAACTACACGAGGTACGTCCGCCCGTCGAATTGGTATCTCACTGGATTCTTGGTGCCTCCAGACATCAAGGTGTCTGAGGAGGCCAAAGCCGATGCAAGCGACGATCTGGACGAGACCCCAGCTAACGCTGGTACCGCGGAAGAGTCCAGCGATGACGGGAGGCCGGCCCGCAGAGGCTATTTCCCGTCGTCAATGGGCCTCAGCTTCCTGATCGATGGTGGCACCAATGAATTGGCCGCTACGGTCCGCTGGGGCGATTACGCCCCAGCGAGCATCGACGGGAATCTCGTTTGGAGGCGGACTCCCCGCGAAGAACGCACTGTAGTCAGGATCCCCGAAACCGGTGAGCCAGAAGACTGGCCGATCCCCGACTCCAACGGGCTCGCCCTGCGAACGGTTGCTCGGACCGTTCAACCCGGAACGATGGGAAAGAACGATGAGGGCTCGCGGTCGGTCTCGATCTTCCTATTGAACCGGCGCAAGCAAGATTCCAAAGAACCGGTTGAGGAAGATAGGCTCTACGCGTTTCAGCCCGAGATCGAAGTTCGATCCGAACGGCCGCTTCCTTCCAAACCGATTGGGCGGTCAGCCAAGTCCAACGACTGGGACGAAGACGTTGCAGAACTCCACTACGCGGACACGCCCGAATATGCGACGGGCCACGGAGTGTCGGCGGACTGGGGCTCCGTAGATGGCGCATGCCACCTAGTCCGCACCGCTTGGATCGGCCAAGCAAGCGTCGAGGTCACGTCCACTTCCTCAGTGACTGGAGTGGAACTGTCGATGCAGGCCCTTGGATCACTTCAGAGCGGAGCGGACGCCAAGTCGGCATTGATGCCGCTCGTTGGCCTCTATCGGCAGTGGATCGAGGCAGAAAGGAATCGGGCGGCCAACCTTCAGGGCCGCCACAAGGAAACCGCAGAAGAGCTCCTCCGCCTGGCGCAAATTGCGGCAAGCCGCATCGAGAGGGGGATCGATGTCCTTGCATCAGATGCCGACGTTCTCGACGCGTTTAGGGTCGCCAATCGCTCCATCGCCCATGCATTGGAGCGTCGGCTTGAGATTGCCGATCCTGCTTGGCGAGCATTTCAACTTGCCTTCATTCTGCTGAACCTCCCCGGCATCGCCGACCCCACGGACAGCCATCGGAAGACAGTCGACCTCCTCTTCTTCCCCACGGGCGGAGGCAAGACCGAAGCGTATCTGGGCCTCGCCGCCATAACCATGGTCCTGCGCAGGCTACGACACTCGGGCTCGCTGGGACACGCCGCGGGCGGAGTCTCCGTTGTGATGCGCTATACGCTGCGCCTCCTCACGCTGGACCAGCTCGCGCGGGCAAGCGGCCTCGTCTGCGCCCTTGAGCTTGAGCGCGAGAAGAATCCTGGGCGATACGGTGTCTGGCCCTTCGAGATTGGGCTGTGGGTCGGCACTGCCGCCACGCCAAACCGGATGGGCGCTAAGGGCGATCGAAGACAGGGAACAGCCCGCAGCAAGGTCAACCAGTTCAAGAGCGACCCTGCGCGAAACCCCTCCCCGATCCCGCTTGAAGAGTGCCCATGGTGCGGCGAGAGGTTCGAGCCGGACTCGTTCACACTCGAACCCGACTCCGATCGGCCGTCCAATCTCAGCGTTGTCTGCACGAACTTCGATTGCGATTTCACAGGAGACCGTGCTCTCCCCATCGTCGCGGTGGACGAGCCGCTGTACCGCCGCCTGCCGGCCTTCCTCGTCGCTACTGTCGACAAGTTCGCCTCGCTCCCGTGGACCGGAGAGTCCGGAACGCTGCTGGGCGGCGCGGACCGCTATGACGCGAACGGGTTCTACGGTGCCTGCAACCCGGACAGGGGGACAAAGCTGGAGATCCCGCTCTCGCCCCCAGATCTGATCATCCAAGACGA
>JAPOOH010000087.1 GCA_026713505.1 Chloroflexota bacterium
CATACGTTTGTGGTGGACACCCCCACGCCGCGGTCTACGCCCGTGGCAGGGGGTTCCTCCTCTCCACTCCCCTCAATCTGCAGTCTGTGCCGTGGTTCGACACACTCACCGTGAGGGGGTGAGTGTTGTGCAAAGGTCTCCTCGAGGGAGAGGGTATCAATTTCCTCCCGGAGGCGCGGAATTGGGGAGGCCTCCGGTGCGCCTTCACTATACTGTATCGGCCCCGGCACCCGGACATCCGCGTGCAGGGCGGCTATGAGCCAACACCGGAGGTCCGTATGGTGGGCAGAGGCAGGGCGGCAACGATCATACTGGCGGCGGCGCTGTTCGGCGCGCTCGCGCTCAGCGGTTGCGACAGCGACGCGGGACCCGAGACGCAGGAGGACGTCGTCGCACGGCTGCGCGGCAACGCTGACAGTTTCGAGTACGCGGTTGGCACGCACGGCGGCACGATCACCTACGCGACGATCAGCGAGCCGCTGACGTTCAACCTCCCGCTCGCGAACGACGCGGGCTCGTCCGGATTCCTGAGCTACGTGTTCGAAGGACTGACGGAGACCTCGTGGCTGAACGACGCGATCGAGCCGGGACTGGCTGAGTCGTGGGAGCACTCGGACGACGGGCTGGAGTGGACGTTCCGCCTCCGGCGCGACGTCTCCTGGCACGACGGTGAGCCATTCACTGCGCACGACGTGGACTTCACGTTCAATCGCATCATCTACAACGACGACATCCCCACCTCCAGCCGTGAGGCGTTCATCTTCGTCTACACCGACGAAGCGACCGGCGAGCAGAGAGACGGGCGGATGACCGTGACGGCGCTGGACGACTACACGGTTCGTTTCGTGCTGCCCGTCTCCTACGCGCCGTTCCTCCGCTCGATGGGCACATCCATCTACCCGAGACACATCCTGGAATCGCACGTGGACGCGGGCACGTTCGAGGATGTCTGGGACATCGACACCGACCCGTCGGAGGTCGTCGGCACCGGGCCGTTCACCATCGTGAACTACACACCGGGCGAGCGGGTCATCCTGCGGCGCAACCCGGACTACTGGTTGCGGGACAGCGCGGGGAACAGCCTCCCGTACCTGGACGAGATCGTCTACGTCGTCGTCGAGACGCTGGAGGAGGAGCTGGCGTTGTTCCAGGCGGGCGAGGCGGACGCCCACGGCGTGCTGGGCGAGGAGTACCCCGTGCTGGAGCCGCTGCAGGAGGAGGGCGACTTCACCATCCACCGGCGCGGCCCCGGTTTCGGCACGACGTTCCTGACGTTCAACGTGAACCCCGGCACGAACCCGGATGGGGAAGCCTACCTGCGGCCCGAGGCGCGCGCGTGGTTCGAGACCCTCGAGTTCCGGCAGGCGGTCGCGCATAGCGTGGACAAGGAGCGGGTCGTCGAGGAGACGCTCGGGGGACTCGGCTATCCGCAGTGGTCGTCCATCAGCCCCGCCACCGGCGACTTCCACAACCCCGGCGTCCGGCGGTACGAGTACGACCTCGATGCGGGGAAGGCGCTGCTCGACGGTCTGGGCTGGACCGACTCGAACGGCGACGGCATCCGCGAGGACGGCGCGGGCAACCCCATCGCGTTCACACTCGTGACGAACGAGGGGAACACGGTGCGTGAGCGGGCCTCGGGCATCGTCGCAGAGGGGATGCGGAGCATCGGCCTCGGCGTGGACCTCCAGGTCATCGACTTCGGCGTGATCGTGGGGCAGCTGGTCTCCACCTACGACTGGGAGGCGGTGGTCATCGGCTTCACCGGCGGGCCGGACCCGTACGGCGCCATATCGTTCTGGCACAGCGACGCAGACTTCCACCTGTGGTACCCGAACCAGCCTGAGCCGGCCACGGCGTGGGAGGCGGAGATCGACGAGCTGTTCACCGCGGCGAGCCAGGAGCTGGACCGCGACGAGCGGGTGCGGATGTACCACCGCGCGCAGGAGATAGCGGCGGAACAGACGCCCGCCATCTACACGGCGCTGTCGGAGCGGATGAGCGCGGTGCGCAACGGGTTCGGCAATGTCACGCCCACGCTCTACGGCCTGTGGGACGACCGGTACATCTTCCGCACGGACAGGTAGGGCGGAGGCGCCCTGCCTGCCGGAGAACGACGGGCGAGTACTCACATCGATGTACAGGATGGACAGGGTAGGCGGTGCATGCCAGCGTTCGCCGGCATGACGGGACCCGTCTGACATAACAGAGTTCGGCTGGGATGGCGGGAGGTTACGCATCGTTAAAGAAGGCCAGGCGTTCGGAGGGGAGGATGCGGGTGTCCTCGAGCGACTGGCGCGCGGGGCAACCGCAGGTGGTTCGTCCGCCGAAGCGCACTTCCGCGAAGCCGTGGACGATGGCGGTCACGACTCGGGCGAGGTCGGGAAGGCGGCGGTCCCTGGCGCACTGCCGCAGGTATGGGGCGACGGAGGCGATGGTAAGGACCGGGACGTCCTCAGCGGCGGCGGCTTCGACGATCTCGAGCACGTCGGGCAGAGGGTTGCCGCTCTCCATGGCCTCACGCCAGCGGTCGATGTAGTCCTCGACGATGGGGACGAGGGTCACCTGGGCGAGCTGACAGACGAGGTAGCGTTCCAGCGCATCTATACCGTTGGGCATTCCGGGCCTCCTTTACTTGACGTTCTTGAGGAGTGTGAGGGTCTTCTGGAGCTGGTTGAGGCGGCGGGTGTTCCTGGCGGTCTCCCCGTGCCTGGCGCACGTACTGAGTGCAATACGGACGGCCTGCGCCCTGATGCGGGGGTTGTCGTCCTCGATGAGTCCGGCGAGGGCGCTCATGCTCTTGAGGGCAAGGCCGTTGAGCTCAGCAAATGCGAGACTGGCCGTCTCTTCCCTGATACGCCGCAACTCGTCGCGGAAAACCGGGTCCTGCTGCCAGCGTCTGAGCGTAGAGACGTTGATCTCCGCCATCCTCGCGCCCTCTTGCTTCGTGGGGGCAGCAGCGAGGTAGGGAAGTGCAGTGACCTGCCTGTCGGAAAGTTCCTCGGGGAAAAACCGCTCATTCCCGCTCATTTCACGTTCTTCCGTTCCTGATTCCGTGGGCTGCGGACCGGTCTGCAGTTGTGCAATTCCGCTCATTACCGCTTTTCTCCGCTCTTGTTTGTGCCTTTTCCCGCTCATCTCTCAATCGCTCCTCCCAACGGTGAGTTGCAGCCGTCCGCGAGGGACGCAACTACAGGGTAGGGAGGGGCGTATCGTTGGCGCAATGGGCGGATGTCGCGAATGTGACAGGGGAGGGGCGCAACCCTCACCCCCGGCCCCTCTCCCAGGGGGAGAGGGGAGTCAAAGGGGCGCCCGCGGTGGGCATTCCTACACGGGCAGGGCGGGGGTTCTGCCTTCCGCGCGCTAGTGTGCGGGAACGACGGGGGCAAGGGCGCCCACAAGGGACGCCCCTACACCGGGCAATCCGAGAGGCGCCTCGGTTGTGCACGGAATGCCACCTCCCCTGTGCCCCGCCCCACCGCGTGCTCGTGTGGCCTGGGCGGCCACCTGCTGGATTCCCGCCGGTGCGGGAATGACGGGCCAAGAGGCAAGGGCGCCCACAAGGGACGCGCCTACACCAGAACCAGGCGTTACGCAACAGCGGCCGCCGGGCCCAACGGGAGGTCACCCGAAGGGCACCTTATAAAGGATGCCCCTACACCAGGCAATCCGAGAGGCGCCTCGGTGTGCACAGAATGCCACCTCCCCAGTGCACCACCCCACCGCGTGCCCGTGTGGCCTGGCGGCCACCTGCTGGATTCCCGCCGGTGCGGGAATGACGGGGCCAAGAGGCAAGGGCGCCCACAAGGGACGCCCCTACACCAAGCCGCCCGAGAGGATTCTGCGCGCTAAAGCGCGGGCTCCGCTCGAAATGACAAGCCGCACCAGACAGGGGGTGAGGGCGCGCTAAAGCGCGTCCTGCCTTCGCAGGAACGACGAGGCCGCCCTGGCTGACGGCGGGCCACGCAGGCTACTGGGCGTGGTGGCGGAGGTGCTCGACGTAAGCGGCGATACCGGAGTCGATGTCGTGCTCGGGGGCGTAGCCGACGTCCTCGCCGATGCGGGAGAGGTCCATCACCGGGTTGTTCGCGTTCGACGGCGTGCGTCCGGGCTTGAGGGCGGAGCAGACCGCGTCCGGCAACGCCTTCTGCACTGCTTCGAGGACGCGCTTCGTCGAGGTGGCGGCGCCGGAGCCGATGTTGTAGGTGTCGTGGGAGAGCGACTCGGCGGTGTGCACGAGCTGGATGCCACGCGCGAGGTCGCCGACGTAGGTCCAGTCGCCCTCGTCGTCCTCGTTGATCGTGCCGCCGGGCCTGTCAGGGAA
>JAPOOH010000088.1 GCA_026713505.1 Chloroflexota bacterium
CGTTCAGCGTAGCGCGGCTCTTCCCACCCACCCGCCCGGAGCGTCGTGGGGGACACCCCCTACCGCCGCGGCCTACGCCCGGGGCAGAGGGGATCTCCCCTCTGCACTCCCCTCATATCGCGGGCCACCCCGAGCTTCGACAAGCTCACCACGAGCGGGACGAGAGTAGTGCAGAGGGTCCAACTGTTGGAGAGAAGTGGCCAAACACCCTCAGGCAGACGCCGGATGCAGAACGAGACGCCTCTTTGAGGCGTCCCGTTGTAGTTGAGTGGCGAGTAACGAGTGGTCAGACGGCGGCGTAGTTGACGTTCTCCCTGGGGGTACGGAACTCCTCGGACGCCTCGACCCACTCGGACTCCCGCGGCAGGACTACAGAGGCCGACCTGATGTAGTAGACGTTCGGGTCCCAGACGGAGTCGGGCTCGATGCCGTAATCGCGCAACAGTTTGGCCGCTTTCAGAAGCGCCCGGCGGGTGCGGATGATGCCGGTGTCGCTGATGCCGAGGTGCTCCATCGTCCGGTTGGTCACGCGGCCCATCGTCTCCTGCATGCCGGAGTCCTGCGTCCAGGTGCCGGGCAGGCCGGAGAACTGGACGGTCTTCTGGCGCTCCCAGTCCACGTTGAAGTCGTTGTCTATGTGGTTCTTCGGCCACCATGCCTTCTCAGGTCTGTTGGCCATAGGCGGGAGGAAGCCGTCCACCGTGGGGTGGAGGCCCTGCTGTCCGTTGCCGGGGCCGAACTTGAGGAAGTCGAGCTCTTTCTCGGTGAGGGGCCGCACGGGGTTGTAGGTGTAGCAGAGGGCGAGGATGTGGTTGTCGTCCATGGGGATGAAGGCGTGGCCGCTGAAGAGCGGGTCTGCGCCGTAGGGAGGGATGATGGTGTGGAAAGGGAACATGTACTGGGTGATGCGCCAGTAGTAGGAGTCTTCCTCCGCGTTGCGCCGAGCGCCGATGAGCACACCGTAGTCCGTGTCCTTCACCTGGAACCGGGGGTGGCGGTCCCTCATCTTGTAGACCATCCCCTGCTCCTGCTTCGAGTTGAGGCGGAAGGGGTCGGCGAAGCTGGAGTGAAGGAAGCCGCTGTGGCTGGAGTCTATCTCGCCCTCGATGGTCTGAAAGTAGTTGTTCTGGGCGACGCGCTTGGTGAGGTAGCAGTGGGACTCCGGAACGAGGTTCCACTCCAGGTTGGGGAGCGGGGGAGGGGAGTCCTGGTCAGGGCCCATGTAGGTCCAGATGACGCCGTTGCGCTCCAGGGTGCGGTAGGGCTTGAGGGTGACCTTGTCCTTGAAGTTGCTCTCCGGCGGCTCGCTCGGCATGTCCATGCAGGAGCCGTCAGCAGCGAACTTCCAGCCGTGGTAGGCGCAGCGCAGCCCTTCCTCCTCGTTGCGTCCGAAGTAGAGGGAAGCTGTGCGGTGCGGGCAGTAGGGGGTCATCGTTGCGACGTCGCCGCTGGTGAGGCGCATGACGAGGAGGTCTTCGCCGAGGAGCCGCGTGCGGTGGGGCACGCCATCCGCCTCGACCTCGTAGGAGAAGACGGCGGGTATCCAGTACCGGCGTATGAGGTCGCCCATCGGCGTGCCAGCGCTCACCTGCGTCAGCAGTTCGTTGTCGGCGATAGAGAGCATGCCTTCCTCCAGCCCCTCTTGCTTGATGCGCGAGTATACATCAGCGCATGCAGGCGTGGGGTAGAATGGACACACGCTGCGCTGGAGGTTGTCATCTTGGTTCGATTCCTGACTGCCGGGGAGTCCCACGGTCCGGGACTTGTCGCGCTGCTCGAGGGACTGCCCGCGGGCATCGCCATCTCAGAGGCCGAGATACGCGCGGACCTGGCGCGCCGCCAGATGGGCTACGGGCGCGGCGGGCGCATGCAGATCGAGACGGACTACGCGGTACTGCAGTCCGGAGTGCGCCACGGCCACACCACCGGGGCGCCCATAGCGATGCTTATCGAGAACCGCGACCACTCGACCGGCAACGGGCCGGACGGCAAGCCCTGGACGCACACGATGGCGAAGGAGCCGGTTGAGGGCGAGGTCACGCCCATCCACCGCCTGCGCCCCGGCCACGCCGACACGCCCGGCATCAGCAAGTACCTACAGGACGATGCCCGGAACATCCTGGAACGCTCGTCCGCGCGGGAGTCCACGGCGCGAGTCGCTGTCGGCGCCGTCTGCCGCGCGTTCCTGTCCGAGTTCGGTGTCCAGGTGCACAGCCACGTTACGAACATCGGCGGGGTGCAGGCGCACCCTCCGGAGCCGGTGGACTGGGACGCGGCTGAGGACTCGCCGGTGCGCTGTGCCGACCCGGACGCGAGCGCCCTGATGGTGCGGGAGATCGACTCGGCGAAGGAGGCGGGGGACAGTCTCGGCGGGGTTGGGGAGGTCGTCGCGACGGGCCTGCCGATAGGGCTGGGTTCGCACATCCAATGGGACACGAAGCTCAGCACGCGGCTCATGGCGTCCGTGGGGAGCGTGAACGCGGTGAAGGGCGTTGAGGTCGGCAAGGGGTTCGAACTTGCTGACCTGCGCGGTTCCAAGGTGCACGACGTCATCAAGCCCGTAGAAGAGTGGGAGCGCAACGGGAACGGCGGATGGGTGAAGCCGTGGCCCCGCCGCACGAATAACGCGGGCGGTCTGGAGGGCGGGATGACCACGGGCGAGCCGCTCATCATCCGCGCCGTCGTCAAGCCCATCGCAACGATGATGAGCCCGCTGCCGTCCGTAGACCTGACGACCGGCGAGCTCGACCAGGCGCACTACGAGCGGAGCGACATCACGTTCGTGCCGACGTGCGGCGTCATCGCGGAGGCGATGGTGCTGATCACGCTCGCGGACGCGTTCATGGAGAAGTTCGGTGGCGACCACATCTCCGAGACCTGCCGCAACCATGAGAGCTACATGGCGACGGTGGGACCGCGAGGCGAACCATAGACGCATGATCGGGATGGGGGCATGAGGGTCCTTGGGCTGCTGCTCGTTGCCGGCGTGTTGCTGCTCGCTGCAGGTTGGATGTTCAGGCACAGCAGGAACATCTCCGGCGCAACGAAGATACTCCTGATCGCCGGCGGCACTGTCTGTGCAGGCGTTGCGCTGGCGTTCCTGATCGGCGCGATGATCGAATCCGTGCGGTCGTTCTAGGGCAAGTGGAAGCAATGACCACCCGCAACCGCATCTATCTCATAGGGTTCTCCGGCGCGGGGAAGAGCGCCGTTGGACGCAGCACGGCGCGTCTGCTGGGCTGGCGGTTCGAGGACGCCGACGAGCGCATCGTCGAGCGCGCCGGCAAGCCGGTTGAGCGCA
>JAPOOH010000089.1 GCA_026713505.1 Chloroflexota bacterium
ACTTCCATGGGGCCACGCCTGGAAGGAAGAGGGCCGCGTCGTCGAGTACGTCGCCCGGAGGGACCGCCAGCAGGACGAGCGCCAACCCGTCTTCGACCTCCTGACCCGCCTCGTGCAAGCGCCGCCGGACGCACCGATCCGTGTCCTTGACATCGGCACCGGCTATGGCCCCGTCGCGACGGCCTGCCTCGACGCCTTCCCGAACGCCACTGCGGTCGGGCTCGACATTTCGGAGGCGATGATGGAGGCGGGCAAGCCGCGCATGGCCCGCTTCGGCGAGCGCTTCGCCTACATGTTAGGCGACTTCGCGGACGGCGTGCTCCCACAGGATGTCATCGACGCCGGCCCGTACGACGTCGTCGTCTCCGCGCGCGCCATCCACCACCTCCCTGCCGAGCTCATGGCACGCCTCTACGCCAGCATCCATGGCGCGCTCAATACGGGCGGCGTCTTCTTCAACCTGGATACCGCGTCAGCGGAAACGGAGTACATCAACCAGGCCATGCGAGGCGCCCGCCGTCGCGAACCGGACCGGCCGCCCCGCGAGGAGCGCCGCACGCCGGAGCAGATTGCCCACGACGCGATGCACCATCACAAGAACGCCACGCTGGCGCGTCACCTGGAGTGGCTGCGCGCCGCCGGCTTCACCGAGGTCGAGTGCTTCTGGAAGAACCTCACCCTCGCTCTCGTCGGCGGCTACAAGGTGTAACAGGAGCGCTTGATACATGCATGCACTCGGCAGGGCTTGCATGGTACAGAGTAGCCATTCTGGAATGGGGCATAGCGCAGCAAGCGTAGGAGGCCGCCCCGGTGACAACGCAGACGCCAGGGTCCCTTGGAGAACGGACGAGCAGGCTCGAGGGTTCGCACGAGCAGATGAACGAACGCCTGAGTGACTTGGCACACCTGCGCCCCGAGATGACCAGCCGGTTCGCTGAAATGAACAGCCGGTTCAACTCGCTGAACCTTCTGCTGTACACGCTGGGCGCGGGGATCATCGGCGTGCTGATTGCGCAGGTATTCACCCTGCTGCAAGTAGTCGCGTCCGACTGACGCCGGTCACTCAGCGGCGAGCTTCCGCACGGCGTCCCCCAACCGTATAGCGCCGGACTGCACGACCTTCGCGTTGATGCCGCGCAGGCACAGCTCCTGCCCCACCGCCGAGCTCACCAGCCGCAGCGCGTCCGTCCCGAACCGGCCGCTGAACTTCGCGCAGCCCGTGTGCGGCTTGACCGACACCTCCAGCACCGCCGTTCCGATGAACAGCCGCGTGCCCGGAGGCAGGTTCTCCCTGCTGATGTCCAGGTCGACGAACAGTTGGTCTCCCGCGATGTGCCAACGCTCCCTGCTGCCCGTCATGAGGTCGGCGGCACGGGAGTTCATCAGCGTCACCTGCAGCTCCGGGTCCGCCGACCCGTCCGGCGTGCCCGTGCTGCCCCGCGTCGCCCAGTTGTCCCCCACGAGACCGACTCCCGTGTCGAGCGAGCCCTCGTCCACGAGTACGCGCTCGCCCCGCTCGGGACGCCGCACGATGAGCTGCAGCGGCCCCTCGTCCTTCGGGGACCGTCGGACCTCCTCGAGTCCCGCCTCCAACTCCGCCATTGCCCGGTGCTCTGCCGCTGTCGTCACGTTGCCCTCCCGCTGTCCGGCTGCGAGGTCTATTCTACTCCCAGCAGGCCCCAGTCCCCACCCTGCCCGGAACGAGGGAGTGGGCCAGGGGCCGCATCCCTGTACAATCGGCGGGCCGCGAGCGTGCGGCGGAGGCTTGCATGGCCACGAGTGACCGGGACGTCGTAATCATCGGCGGGGGCATCGCCGGCATCGCCACGGCGTACTACCTCGCCGCGGTGGGCGTCCGCGGCACCGTCATCGAGCGCGACGGCATCGCGAGTCATGCATCCGGGTTCGCCTACGGCGGCCTCTCCGGCGGCGTTACCAACGGCCCGCACGTCAACACCCCGCTCATCGAATACAGCATGTCCCTCTACCCCGCTCTCGCCGGTGAACTCACCGCCGAAACGGACGTCGACATCCAGTACCAGCCGCGCCCCCTGCTGCGCCTCGCCCTCAACGACGATGAGGCCGCCGCGCTCACGCAACACTTGGACTGGCAACAGACCCTGCCGGGCTATGCCGCCCACTGGCTGGCTCCGGAAGCGGCCCGAGCGTTGGAACCCCGCATCTCGCAGGAGACCGTTGGCGCATTGCACGTCGAGGGTTCGTCGGACGTCGAGCCGTACCGCCTGACGCTCGCGCTCGGCCAGGCTGCCGAGCAGCGCGGCGTAACGCTCCGCTCCGGCGAGGTCACTACCGTCCACGTGAATGACGGACGCGTCGACGGCGTCAGCATCGCGACCGGGGCGGGGAACGTCGAGCGCATCGCCTGCGACACCGTCGTCGTCGCGATGGGGCCGTGGACGGCTCGGGCGTCGGAGTGGTTCGGCGTGCCGCTGCCGGTCACGCCGCTCAAGGGACAGATCATCCGCCTGCGGGCTGGCGGCGCCCCCTACGCGGTGAGCGTCGGCCATCTCGGCAACTACGCGATGACCAAGCCTGCCGACGGCCTCGTCTGGTGCGGCACCACGGAAGAGCACGCCGATTTCGACGAGTCCCGAACGACCGAAGCCCGCGACGCCATCATCGAGTCCACGCTGCGGATGCTGCCCGCGCTGGAGGACGCCGAACTCGTGCTGCAGACGGCCTGCCTGCGGCCCGTCACGCCGGACGGCGCGGTGATGCTCGGCCCTGTTCTGGGCGTGGAAGGCGCGTACGTCGTCACGGGCGCAGGGCGGCAGGGCATCATGATGGGGCCGGGGATGGCCAGGGCGACCGCGGACCTCGTCGCCGGAGGCGCGGCTGCGCTCGACATCGCTCCTTACGCGCCAGGCCGCTTCTCCGCATGAGCGCACAACCGCAAGCCCAGCCGGACCAGCGCACACAGGCCCGTGCCGCCGTGCTGAGCTACGGGGCCTCGTTCTCGTACCAGATAACCCTCGGACTCATCCAGGTGCTCGTGCCGTTGTACGCCCTGCACCTCGGCTACGACCTCACCCTGCTCGGCGTCATCGTGGCGTCGCAGGCCGTGTTCGGGCTGGGGTTGCGGCTGTTTGCAGGGGCGATAGCCGATCAGTTCGGCGAGCGGTGGGTGCTCTGGGCCAGTTTCGTGACGATGATCGTGGGCATGGTGTTCTTCGTGGGGTCGGGCTTCTTCTGGATGCTCATCCTCGGACAGTCGTTCGTCGGCTACTCGCGCGCGACCTACTGGACGG
>JAPOOH010000090.1 GCA_026713505.1 Chloroflexota bacterium
GGTAGAGGTTGTCCACGAACAGGAGCACGTCCTGGTTCATGTTGTCGCGGAAGTACTCGGCCATCGTCAGGCCGGTCATGGCGATGCGCAGGCGCACACCCGGCGGCTCGTTCATCTGGCCGAACACAAGCACCGTGTTCTTCAGCACGCCGGACTCCTGCATCTCGTGCCAGAGGTCGTTCCCCTCGCGCGAGCGCTCGCCCACGCCGGCAAACACGGAGTAGCCGCTGTGCTCCTCCGCGATGTTCCGGATGAGTTCCTGGATGATGACCGTCTTGCCGACGCCCGCGCCACCGTACGCACCGACCTTCCCGCCCTTGGTGAACGGGCAGATGAGGTCCAGTGCCTTCACGCCGGTCTCCAGCACCTCGGTCGTCATACTCTGCTCTTCGTACGCCGGAGGGTCGCGGTGGATGGGCCAGTGCTCCTTGGCATCGACCGCGCCGAGGTCGTCCAACGGGTCGCCGGTGACGTTGAACAGCCGGCCTAGGCTCGGCTCGCCGACGGGGACAGCGATGGCCTGGCCGGTGTCCGTGGCGACGGCGCCGCGCGCGAGGCCCTCCGTGGGGCCGAGCGCGAGACAGCGCACCCAGCTGTTGCCGACCTGCTGCTCCACCTCCAGCACGAGCTTCTCGCCCGCGAGGTCGAGGTCCAGCGCGTTGAATATGCTGGGCAACTGGTCCGGAGGGAACTCCCCGTCCCCGACGGTCCCGATCACCTGTACGACTCTGCCTTCGGCTCCTGCGGCCATGTCCGCTCCTCCTGACGCCCTACCCTTCGAGGGCGGCGGTGCCGCCGACGAGGTCGAGCAGCTCCGCGGTAATCATGTTCTGGCGCGCCTTGTTCAGCTCCAGCGTCAGCGACTCGATCATGTCCTCCGCCGCCTCGGTCGCGTTGCGCATCGCGACCATGCGCGCGGACTGCTCGCTCGCGCTGTTCTCCAGGAACGCCTGGTAGACCTGCATTTCCAGGAAACGCGGCAGCAGTGCGCCGAGCACCGTGCCCGCGTCCGGTTCGTAGATGTAGTCCGTGGCCGCGGCGGACTCGTCCTCCAGCCCCTCGGCGGCTATCGGCAACAGCCGCTGCACCACCGGCTGCTGGACGAGCGTGTTCACGTACTTGGAGTACGCGATGTGCACCTCGTCGACCCCGCCGGAGGTGTAGGTCTGCTCCACCAGCCGGGTCACAGCCAGCGTGTCCGCCATCGAGGGCCTGTCGCCCATGTCCGTGAACGAGGCCTTCAGGTCTGCTCCGGCGCGCACCATGAAGTCGCGCACCTTCTTCCCCGCCGTAACCACCGACACCGGGTGCTCGCGCAACTGCGCGCGCAGGAATTCTCCCGACGCGCGGGAGAGGTTGCCCGGCATGCCGCCCGCGAGTCCGCGATCCGGTGAGATTGCGAGCAACAGGACGCTATTGACCGGCCTGCGCTCCAGCAGGGGGTGCGACAGGTCCGGGCCGACCGCGCCCGCGGCGACGAGCCCGCCGAGCACCTCGCGCAGCTTCTCGGCGTAGGGACGCGAAGCGGTGACCGCTTCCTGCGCGCGGCGCATCTTGGACGCGGCCACCATCTGCATGGCCCGCGTGACCCTCGATGTGTTGCGAACGCTCCTGATGCGCCCGCGTATCTGCCTGACACTCGGCAAAGCCGGTCTCCTAGAATGTGGCCTTGAAGGCGGCTATGGCTTCCTTCAACGACTCTTCAACCGCCTCATCTATGTCCTTTTTCTCCTGGAGCGCGTCCATCAGTTCCGGCTTGGAGGTCTCCAGGTAGCCGATGAAGCGCTCCTCGAACTCGCGCACGCGGTCCACCGGCACGTCGTCCATGTGGCCATTCACCGCGGCGTACATGGAACAGACCTGCTGAGCGAGGCCCTGCGGTCGATACTGGGGCTGCTTCAGCAGCTCCGTGAGCCGCTGACCGCGCTCCAACTGCGCCCGCGTCGCCGCGTCGAGGTCGGACGCGCCGAACTGCGCGAAGCTGGCCAGCGCCCGGTACTGGGCGAGCTCCAGCCGCATGCGCCCGGCGACGCGCCGCATCGCACGCGTCTGCGCGGCGCTGCCCACGCGGCTCACCGAGAGGCCCGCGTTCACCGCCGGGCGGATGCCGCTATTGAACAGGTCCGCCTCCAGGTAGATCTGCCCGTCCGTGATGGAGATGACGTTGGTGGGGATGTAGGCGGACACGTCGCCCGCCTGCGTCTCGATGATGGGCAGTGCGGTGAGCGAACCGCCGCCGTGGGCGTCGTCGAGGCGGGCGGCGCGCTCCAGAAGCCTGCTGTGCAGGTAGAAGACGTCGCCGGGGTACGCCTCGCGGCCCGGAGGACGACGGAGCAGCAGCGACATCTGACGGTACGCCCATGCGTGCTTCGTGAGGTCGTCGTAGATGATGAGCGCCTCGCGCCCGCTGGCCATGAACTCTTCGCCGATGGCGCAGCCAGCGTACGGGGCGAGGTACTGCAGCGGGGCGGGATCGGACGCGTTGGCCGCAACGATAACGGTGTGCTCCATCGCGCCGTACTCTTCCAGCGTCGCCTGGATCGAGGCGACCTTGCTCTGCTTCTGGCCCACGGCCACGTAGATGCAGATGAGGTTCTCGCCCTTCTGGTTGATGATGGTGTCGATGGCGATGGCCGTCTTCCCCGTGAAGCGGTCGCCGATTATCAGCTCACGCTGGCCCCGGCCTATGGGGATCATGCCGTCGATCGACTTGATGCCCGTCTGCACCGGCCTGTTCACGGCCTGCCGCACCACGACGTTCGGCGCGACGATCTCGATGGGACGGACGCCGTCCGTCTGCACCACGCCCTTGCCGTCCAGCGGCTCGCCCAGCGGGTTTACCACCCGGCCCAGGAGCGCGTCTCCCACCGGTACGCGGGCGACCTCGCCGGTCGCTTTGACCAGGTCGCCCTCCTTCACTCCGGTGTCGGAGCCCATCACCGCCGCGCCCACCAGGTCTTCTTCCAGGTTGAGCGCCAGGCCGGCGAGGCCGCTCGGGAACTCCAGCAGCTCGCCGAAGCCCACCTTACTGAGGCCATGGATGGTGGCGATGCCGTCTCCAACCGCTACGACAGTCCCCACCTCGGTGAGGGTAGTCTCGCCGCCGAACTCCTCGATCTGCCGCTTGAGTACGGCCGCGATGTCCTGTCCGCGAGTCGTCATGCCCGCTCCTCCGTTTCACGCGCCCTACGGGGGAGGCCCTGCCGTTCAAGGCTCTGCCGCAGACCGTTCAGGCGGGAGCGCACGCTCCCGTCTATGATCTGGTCTCCCACCCGCACGACGATTCCGCCGATGATGTCCTGGTCGTCCTGTACGTACAGGACGACCTCCTTGTCCAGCATGGCCCCGAGCGAGGCCGTCAATGCCGTCCGCTGCTCCGCCGAGAGCGGCACAGCGCTCGCTACCGAGGCCTGTACGCGCCCGAGGCTCTCGTTCAGCAGGCGCCCGTACTCGTTCACGACCGCTCGGAACGAGCCCACCGCCCGCCGCTGCACGACAAGCCCCACGAAGTTGCGCACCAGCGGGTCTGAACCGGCTGCGATCTGCGCAGCCGCCTCCGCCTTGCGCGCCGCCGGTATGCGCGGTTCGTTGAAGAACAACGCGGCCGACGGGTCGGAGAGCCCCTCAGCTATGTCGGAGAGACTCTCCAGCCAGGCTTCCTGCTTCCCCTCGGCCTCGGCCAGGGAGAAGAGCGCCTGCGCGTAGCGCTTCGCTATGGGCGCCTTGGCCATCCGCCGCTCCTAGTTCCGCCCTGCCCGGGCGTCCCCTTCCGCGAGCACCTCATCTATCAGATCGCGGTGCGCGTCCGGGTCCAGCGAACGGTGGATGATGCGCTCGGCGGCGGTGACCGCGAGCGATGCGAACTCGGTGCGCACTTGCTCGAGGGCAGCATCGCGCTCCTGCCGTATCTCCTCGCGGGCCCGCTCTATGAGCTGCCCCGCCTCGGCGCGGGCCTGCGACGCCTGCTGCTCGCGGTAGCGCTCCGCGGCTTCGCGGGCCTCCGCCAGCACACGCTGGCCCTCCTCGCGCCCTTCCTGCAGGGTGCGTTGCATCGCCTCCTGCTGCTCCTGGGCCTCCCGCCGCACGCGGTCGGCTTCTTCCAGGCTCTCCCGGATCCTGCCGGCCCGGGCGTCGAGCACCCCCAGGATGCGTTTGTATGCAACCGTGTAGAGGAGCGCCAGGAGCAGGCCAAAGGTGACCA
>JAPOOH010000517.1 GCA_026713505.1 Chloroflexota bacterium
CTGAAAGGCTCGTAGGGATCGGGGTCGGTCTTGATGCGCACCGCGTTCTCGGCCATCGGTCTCCTCCCTCATTCGGTTCGTGACACGGCAGTCTCGCCCAGCGCGCCGCGGGATGGTAGGACGCGCGCACACGGCGGCAGCCGCACCAGCGGGAGACATGCGAAATGAGCGACACGGTGCTGATCGAGCGGGCGGACGGTATCGCCCGGGTGACCCTCAACCGGCCGGAGGTGCTGAACGCACTCAACGACGAGCTTTGCGAGGCCCTGGTCGAAGCCCTCGCAGAGGTCGAGCGCGAGCCCGAGACCCGCGTCATGGTGTTGCAGGGCGCGGGCGGCTACTTCATGGCGGGCGGCGACCTGCAGTCCTTCTATGGCCTGCTCGAGCGGACGCCGGACGAGCGCCGGCGGCATTTCGAGACGATGATCGACCGGGTTCACGCGATCATCCGGATCATGCGGCGGATGCCGCAGCCGGTGATCGCCAAGATCGACGGCGCCGCCGGCGGCTTCGGCCTGAGCCTGGTTCTCGCGTGCGACCTCGCGATCAGTGCCGCCGACAGCATCTTCACCATGGCCTATTGCCGCATCGGCACCAGCCCCGATGGCTCGTCGACCTGGTTCCTGCCGCGCACGGTGGGCGCGAAGAAGGCGATGGAGCTCGCTCTGCTGGGCGATCGCTTCGGCGCGCGCGAGGCCGAGCGGCTCGGCATCGTCAACCGCGTCGTCTCGCCCAATCGGCTGGAGGAGGAGATCGAGGCAATGGCCCGCCGCCTCGCCGCAGGCCCCGCCCGTGCCTTGGCCAACACCAAGCGGCTGCTCAGAGACTCGGGCCATGCCTCCCTGGAAGAGCAGCTCCAGGCGGAGGCCGAGATGTTTGCGGACTGCGCGGCGAGCGCGGATTTCGCCGAAGGGGTCGCGGCCTTCGTCGAGAAGCGCAGGCCAAGCTTCACCGGGCGCTGAACGATGGGCGCACGCCTCGCGGGCAAGACCGCGCTAATCACCGCGGCGGGGCAAGGCATCGGTCACGCCACGGCGGTCGCGTTCCAGAAGGAGGGTGCGCGGCTCTGGGCGACCGATATCGACGAGAGCAAGCTCGCAGGCCTCGCCACGCTGGAGGGCGTCACCTGCCGAGTGCTCGATGTGCGTGATGACGGCGCCGTGGCCGCGGCGGCCGAAGAGATCGGCGCGCTCGACGTGCTCTTCAACTGCGCGGGCCGCGTGCCCCACGGCACGCTGCTCGACTGCGAGCCGGCAGACTGGGAGGAAACGCTCAGCCTCAACGTCACCGCCACGTACCGGATGATCCGCGCCTTCCTGCCGGCCATGCTGGCGGCGGATGGCGGCTCGATCATCAACATGGCGTCGGTGGTCTCCTCGGTGAAGGCCGCGCCCGACCGCTGCGCCTACGGCGCCAGCAAGGCCGCGGTCATCGGCCTCACCAAGTCGGTGGCGCTGGACTACGCCACGCAGGGCATCCGCTGCAACGCGGTCTGCCCCGGCGCGGTCGATACCCCGTCACTCGACGAGCGGTTCGATGCCCGTCCCGACCCGGACGCCGCCCGTAAGGCTTTCATCGCGCGCCATCCGCTGGGGCGGATAGGGTCACCGTCGGAGGTCGCGGCGCTCTGCGTCTATCTCGGCTCGGATGAATCGGCCTTCACCACCGGCCAGGCGCTGGTGGTCGACGGCGCCTGGGGGCTGTAACCCCCTACTCTCGGACTGCCGGAGCCTTGTTACCGGTCAGCGCGGTCATCATGTTGTCGATCAGCCGCATGCCGATGTTGTCGTCGAGGGAGAGGATCGATTCCGGGTGGAACTGCACGGCGGCGATGGGCCGTTCCCGGTGCTCCAGCGCCATGACGACGCCATCGTCGGTCTCGGCGATGACCCTGAGCTCATCGTCCGGGAGCGACACGCGCGCGGCATAGAGGGAGTGATAGCGGCCGACGCGGAAGCGATCCGGCATCCCTCGAAAGAGCGCGCTCTCCCTCACCGTGACGTCCGACGGCTTGCCGTGGACCGGCTCGTCGAGCTGGCCGAGCCGGCCGCCGCAAAACTCCGCCCCGGCCCCAAGGCCCAAGCAGACGCCGCAGAGCGGCACGCCCCTCGCCAGCACCAGCTCGATGGTCTCGGCCGTGCCGAAGTCCTCTGGCCGGCCGGGGCCGGGTGAGAGAACGACGAGATCGGGCGCGCCGTCCCGTAGCACTTCGCGCGCGGGCTCGGGCCGGAGCGTCTCGACCTCGGCGCCGGTCTGGCGCAGGTAGTTGGCGAGCGTGTGGACGAAGGAATCCTCGTGATCGACCAGGAGCACGCGCCTGGCGGGCCCCAACTGGGCTGAGGTTGCGTGTATCGGTGCCGGCGCGACCTCCGCCCGCACGGCCGCGAAGAGCGCCGAGGCCTTGAGCCGGCATTCTTCGTCCTCGGCCTCCGGATCGCTGTCGTAGAGCAGCGTGGCGCCGGCCCTGATCTCGGCGATGCCGTCCTTCATGCGGACGGTGCGGAGCGTGAGCCCGGTGTTCATCGCCCCGTCGAAGCCGATGCGGCCGATGGCGCCGCCGTACCAGCGCCGCGCCGAGCGCTCGTTCGCCTCGATGAAGCGAATCGCCCAGTGCTTGGGCGCACCGGTCACCGTCACCGCCCAGGTGTGGCTGAGGAAGGCGTCGAGGGCGTCGAACTCGGGCCGGAGGATGCCCTCGACGTGATCCACCGTGTGGATCAGGCGCGAGTAGAGCTCCACCTGCCTGCGCCCGATCACGCGCACCGAGCCCGGCTCGCAGATGCGCGACTTGTCGTTGCGGTCGACGTCGGTGCACATGGTGAGCTCGGCCTCGTCCTTGGCCGAGTTGAGCAGCTTCGCGATCTGGGCGGCGTCGC
>JAPOOH010000091.1 GCA_026713505.1 Chloroflexota bacterium
ACAGTGACATATGGCAGAGGATACTGAGTGGGCGGGCGGATGCGAACATCCGCTTCGACGACTTGCGGCGGCTTCTGCTACGCTTGGGATTCGTAGAACGGGGGCGGGGAAGTCACCATACCTTCAGGAGAGAAGGCGTCCGCGAGCGGATCAACCTGCAACGTGATGGAAGCCACGCGAAGCCTTATCAAGTTCGGCAGGTCCGACAGGTTGTTTTGACGAATCGCCTCGGAGGGGAGGGCTGACATGCACAAGTACGAGGTCGTCATCTACTGGAGCAAAGAAGACGGCGTCTTTGTAGCAGAAGCGCCCGAACTTCCCGGATGCATGGCGCACGGCGGCACGCAGGAAGCGGCTCTGGAGCAGATCAACCAAGCCATGGACCTGTGGCTGGAAACCGCGCGTGAGTTTGGCGACCCGATACCGGAACCCAAAGGCAAACGCCTGACCCCGGCGTGACCTGCGCCTCACTCCTCAGGCAGGCAAGGTTTGCGCTTACACGCGGGCCTGCGCAGGAACGACGGGACCCGCTCCGATGCTCACCCCGCGTACTCGGCGTCCAGCGCCAGCATGTCCGACAGCCCCACCGTGTCGAAGCACTCCTGGATGCTGACCATGCGGTCGGCGACCAGGTGCGCCGTCGTGCCGGTTTCCCGCAGCTCGCGCATGAGGTCGGTCATCGTCCTGAGCGCGGCGAGCATCGCGCTGATGGGGAAGATCACGAGCTTGAACCCCAACGCTTCCAACTCGGAGACGGGCAGCAGGGGTGACTTCCCGGTTTCGACGAAGTTGTAGAGCACGGGCACGTGGAACCGGCTCGTAACGTCCTTGGCCTGCTCCCGCGTCCGGAGCGCCTCCAGGAAGAGCACGTCCGCGCCCGCGTTCACGTACGCCTCGCAGCGGCGGAGCGCGTCGTCCCAGCCGGTGACGGCGAGCGCGTCGCAGCGGGCGATGATCGTGAAGTCGTCGTCCTCGCGGGCGTCGAGCGCGGCGTGCAGCTTGCGCACCATCTCCTCCTGCGGCACGACGCGCTTGTCGTCCAGGTGGCCGCAGCGCTTGGGCGACTCCTGGTCCTCGATGTGGACGCCTGCGACCCCCGCGCGCTCGTACTCGCGTATCGTCCGGCGGACCTGCAGCACGTCGCCGTAACCGGTATCCGCGTCGGCGATGACGGGTACGCTCACCGTTCGCGCGATGGCTGCTGCGTTCGCGACCATCTCGCTCATTGTCGTGAGGCCGATGTCGGGGTAGCCGGTACGCGAGATGGACGTGCCGGCGCCGGTCATGTACACGACCGGGAACCCGGCGCGCTCGATGACGGCGGCACTGAGGCAGTCGTACGCGCCGGGCGCGGCGACGATGCCGGGCGACGCGAGCAGTTCGCGCAGGCGTGTAGTGGTCCTCATCGTTGGCCTCCCCTTGAGCGGCGCGCGCCGCGTTGACGTGGCGTCTGGCCAACCATAGCCTACGGTCGTCCCTCACGCCTGTCCCCATAGGAGGATGACCATGCCCTACGACGCGCTCGACCCGAAGAGGACCGGACTCGTGTTCTTTGACATGCTGAACGTCTATTTCCGGGGCTCCAGCGAGGAGAACCAGCGCAGGATGGAGCCGATAGTGGCGAACTGCGTGAAGGTGCGGGAGGTGGCGTCGGCGCTCGGCGTGCCGTCGTTCTACCCGAAGGCAGACCACCGGTCGGACGGGATGGACTCGGCGCTCATCTACTCCGACACGAACTACGCGCTGGAACCCTGGCCGGACCCGGAGCAGGGCTTCACGGCGGCGTACCGCAACGTGCACCACGGCAGCTGGACCTCCGAGGTCATCGATGAGCTTGCGCCGACGCCGGACGACTACCTGATCCCCAAGCACCGGTGGAGCTCGTTCCACCAGACGCACCTGCAGCTGAGCCTGCGGACACGGGGCATCGACACCATCGTCCTGTTCGGCGGCGCGATCCACATAGGGGTCGCGAGCACCGCGTACTCGGCGCGGGACCTGGACTTCAACATCGTCGTCGTCCGAGACGCCTGCTCCGGCCCGGACGAGAACCTCAAGCTCTTCATGGAGCGCATCTTCCCCATCTTCGCGCGCGTCCGCACGGCGGACGAGGTTGTGGAGATGTTCCGACGGGGCGCGGCGGGCTGAGCCTCCTGGTTCCCGCGCAGGCTCGCGCTTCAGCGCGCAACCTCGCAGCCCTAGCGCCTCCTCCTGCACCGCCGCCAGACTGAGACGAACAGGGCGACGAGCAGGGCGGCGGTGACAACCTGCGCGACCAGCCCCCACGCGGCCCCGTCCGACATCGAGGGCATGTGCGTGCCGCCGGCGGGCTCCGGCGCTGGAGTTGGCTCTTCGGCGGGCTCGCTCGTGGGCGGAGGTTCCGGCGTTGGCGTGGTCCCAGCGTCGGGTGTGGGCGTGGCCGGATGGCTGGGCACACCCGTTGGGGCAGCAGTCGGGCCGGTGGGCATCGGGGTAGGCGCGGGGTTGATGGTCGCGTCGTCTTCGAGCGTAGCTGTCAGGGCAGGCGAGGGAGTCGGCGTATCCGCGGACGTGGGCGCCGGGACGGGCGTGTTCGTTGGTACGGTGGGCTGTGCGGGCTGACCGGGCGGCCCGGCGAACGTGTAGATGCCGCCGTCGAACCCGAGCACGTAGACCTCGCCCGCCTCGTCCTCACCGAACGACGGGACCTGGAACGTTGCTCGGGCGAGTTGGGCCTGTTCCGTCACCCGCTCGCCGTCCCAGCGGAGTCCCCAGATGCGGCCTGAGCAGTAGTCCGCGTACAGGTAGACGCCCCGCAACTCCGGCAGTCGCTGGCCGCGATAGACGTAACCGCCGGTGATCGAGCAGCCGAAGTCGCGGCCGTATTCCACGACCGGCGCCTCGAAGATGGAGGCGTCGCACGAGGCGGGGCGGAAGCAGCGCGAGCCCTCCATCACGTTCCACCCGTAGTTCCCGCCCCGCCGGACGACGTCCACCTCCTCCAGCTCGTTCTGTCCCACATCGCCTGCCCAGAGGTCGCCGGTCTCCCGGTCGAACGAGAAGCGCCAGGCGTTGCGCAGCCCGAAGGCCCATATCTCGCCGCGGGCGTCGTCGCGCCCGGCGAATGGGTTATCGGCGGGGATCGCGTACGGGGCGCCGCCTTCGGGCTGCGTCACGTCGATGCGCAGGATGGTCCCCAGCAGCGTGTCGATGTCCTGTCCGTGGCGCTGTGGGTCTCCCGCCGACCCGCCGTCGCCCAGCGCGACGTAGAGCATGCCGTCCGGCCCTAACGCGATCATGCCGCCGTTGTGGTTGGAGTACGGCTGCGGCACTTCCAGCAGCACGGACTCGGAGGCGCTCTCGCCCAGCCCCGTGGGTCCAGTCTCGAACCGTGACAGCACCGACCGTCGAGGCGATGCCGCGCTGTAGTAGACGTAGAAGCGTCCGTTCCCGATGAAGCCGGGGTCGAAGGCGAGCCCGAGCAGCCCTTCCTCGTTCCCGCGACGGCTCACGCGGGCGCTGATGTCGAGGAACGGCTCCGTCCGGTCAGGGACGGCGGGGTCGATGCGGCGGACCACGCCGTGCTGTTCCACGACGTACACCCGCCCCGTGCCGTCGCCTGCGTGGGTGAGCAGCACCGGCCGCTCGAACGTGAGCGAAGGGAAGATGCGCTCCAGTTCCAGCGTAGGCAGCGCAGCGTTGGGGGCGGGCGCAACCGCCGCGAGCGCGATGACAGCGACGAGTACCAGGGCAGCGACGGGGAGCAGTCGGAGGGGCAGGATCATGGGAGGTCAGCGTATCACGAGCCCCCGGCATGCTTCCCTTCTCCTGCAAGGGGACCCTTGCATACACTCGCCCCGTTCATGGTGAGCCCGTCGAACCACCGAGCAGCCCACCGGATGAGGGACTGCCCCCACAGCGTTCGGGCGGGTGGGTGGGAAGAACCGCGCTGCGCTAAGGGCAGTTGCGCAAAGGTACCTGCAAGGGGAGAGGGCCAGGGTGAGGGTACTGGGGTTGGCGAAGAAGGGGCGCCGCTCTGTACCTGCCCCTCGCCCTTCATGCGCTATCATGGGAGATGCCCGCCGTTGCGCGGGGCGACTCCCTCCCTGAAAGGCATCCCATGGACTTTCACTACACGTACAAGGTCAGCACGACGCCGGACGCGCTCTGGGCGTTCGTGACCGACATCCCTGCCGTCGGCATGTGCATCCCCGGTGCAGCGGACGTGGCGGAAACGGACGGCGCCTACACCGGCACGGTGAAGGTGCGCGTTGGTCCGGTCGCACTGGGGCTGGTGGGCAAGCTGTCAGTGGACTCGCGGGACGATTCCGCGATGCGCGTTTCGATGACGGGCGAGGGAGCAGACCGCAAGGTGCCGGGAAACGTTCGTGTGAAGATCGACATGGCGGTGGAGGACGCGGGAGACGGCGGGAGCAACCTCGTCGTGCATTCGGACGCCAACATCATGGGCAAGCTCGGCGAGTTCGGCCAGGGCATCATCAAGCGCAAGACGGACGGCATCATGCAGGAGTTCGGGCGCAACCTCACCAAGCGCGTCCAGGGCTGAGGCCGGTCGTCGCGCGGAGGCGGCGAGCCTCCAGGCAACGGCCAGGGTAGGCCGGTCATTCCCGCACCGGCGGGAATCCAGTGCGCGGGCAGCGCACACGGCCCCGTTGGTTGTCGGACCCGCGACACCGGCCCCTTTCGCGGTCAGACCCTCACCGCGTACGCTGGTCTGTAGCGGTGCGCGTCGTCGGGGACACGCCCCCGGACCGCAAGCGGGGCACAGGGGTGGAATGGCTCACAATGTCCCACAATGTCTCACTTTGCACGATGAAAGCGCGTCGTCCACGCCTGCGCGGGGAGCCGCGGGAGTGGACGCGGGGAGACAGCGTGAGTCAGGAGTCCCCGAGATCTGTTACGGCCCTGCGTCCGCGGGGCCTGTCCAGGTCTTGCCGAAGGGTTCAGCGTGACAAGACCCGCACGTCCCCAGGGCTGCGAGAGGCCCTCACCCTCACCCTCTCTCTCAGGAGAGGGGACCGATCGGGTCCTGCAAGGGCGTTCCGCTTAGTGGAATACGGAGCCGCTGCCTACGGCACGAAGATGTGCTCGCGGTAGTAGCGCAGCTCCTCGATGCTCTCGCGGATGTCGTCCAGGGCGAGGTGGGCGCGGCGCTTCCGGTGGGCTGGCAGGCGGGGGTACCAGCGCTTCACGAGTTCCTTGATGGTGCTCACGTCCACGATGCGATAGTTGAGGTACGCCTCCAGCGCGGGCATCTCCGCCCGCAGGAAGAGCCTGTCCTGATGCACCGAGTTGCCGCAGAGCGGCGCCCTCTTCTCGTCCACCCACTCGCGAACGAAGTCCAGCGTGAGTTGCTCCGCCTCCTCCACGCCGATGGGCGACGTCTGGACGCGCTCCAACAGCCCGGACTCCGTGTGGGTGCGGAGGCTCCAGTCGTCGATGCGCGCCATCTCATCGTTGCTGCGCGCGACGGCGATGACCGGCCCCTCGGCCAGCACTTCCAGGTACGCGTCCGTGATGAGCGTCGCTATCTCCAGCGTCACGTGCCGGTCCGGGTCCAGCCCGGTCATCTCCATATCTATCCAGACGAGCCTGCCGGAATCAGCCATGAGACGCCTTTCGCGCTTCCCGCGCAGAGAGTTCGCGCACGCTGCCGGTGGGCAGTCTGCCGAGTCGCAGCCCGCCGACACGCACGCGCGACAGGCGCAGCACGCGCCGTCCGACCGCTCGCATCATCAGCCGCACCTCTCGCTTCTTGCCCTCCGCCAACTCCACGCTGTAACGCGGTTCGACGTTTGCGGCGAACGGGGGAGGGCGAAGCGCCGCCTGGATGCCTCCCGCCGAAGCGGGAGAGGACCGGCGCGAGGGCGCCCGGCGCGAAGCAGGTCGCCTGCCGGTCGGTTTGCCCTGAGGCCTCCCGCCCGCGGGCCTCTCGGTCTGGGGGGTCCCGAACGGCGAGACCGACAGCGCCCGCGCGAGGCCGCCTTCGATCTCGACGCCGCTCAGCAGTCGTGCCTGGTCGCGCGGCGAGATCGGCCGGTCCAGCAGGACGTCGTACTCCTTCACGACGCCGTAGCGCGGGTGCGTGACGCGCGCCACGAATGCGCCGTGGCTGGCGAGGAGGAGAAGGCGGG
>JAPOOH010000092.1 GCA_026713505.1 Chloroflexota bacterium
CTTGCTCGGCAACGAGGCCTACGCGGGAACCCTCGTCTGGGGGACCACTGCCAAGGACAACACGCCTCCGGTCCGCGTCGAGAACGCCTTCCCCGCCATCGTCTCCCAGCGGGAGTTCAAGCGGGTGCAGAAGATGCTGCACTCCAAGGCCCCGAAGGTCACGCATCCACGGCGCACCGCGAGCCCCTACCTCCTCAGCGGGCTCCTCACCTGCCATGTCTGCGGCAAGCTCCTCTCCGCCGCAGAGGCCAAGGGCGGACGTTACACCTACTACGTCTGCCACTCCCTCCTCAAGCGAGGGAGCGGCGACTGCACAGCCCCGCGCCTCAACGCCAAGCGTTTCGAGCGCCTCATCGTCGACCAGATCAGGCAGCACATCCTCACCGAGTCCAACATGCGCGACCTCGTCAAGATGGTCAACGAGGAGATGGACTCCGTCATCAGGGAGCAGCAGGAGCGGGTCGAGGCAGCCGATGCTGAGCTCACCGACATCCGCAGGCGCATGGACCGCCTCTGGGATCTGGTCGAGAAGACGGACCTCACCACCGAGGAGATACTCCCGCGCATCCGCCATCACCTGGACAACCAGGAGCGGCTGGAGCAGGCGGCCGATGAGGCGCGCGCCCTGTTGACGCTGCGGCGGGCCGACGTGCAGGACGTCGAGCGGATCGCGGCCTACGCTCGGGAGATGAGCGACTTCCTGATGGAGAGCGAACTGACCGAGACGAAGGCGTTCATCCGATCGTTCGTGAAGGAGATCGCGGTCCGGCCCGGGAAGGCCGTCATCCACTACACCATCCCCACACCGCTGGACAACGACATCGACGGGGCGGATGTCGCCGAGGTCGCCCTCAGCCGCCGAGTTATGAAATCAGTAACGCGTGGTGGGCCGGGCAGGACTTGAACCCGCGACCAGACGATTATGAGTCGTCCGCTCTGACCAACTGAGCTACCGGCCCCCGGGCACTAGTATATGCGCCGCACGCGACAGCGGGGACGGGAACGTCCCGCTGAACCCGACAGCCGGGGATGAGGAGGACGGCGGTTAGTCGTCGGACTCCGCGGGCATCCCGCGCATGACGGAGGCCACACGGTCGGCAGTGATGCCTGAGCTGTCCAGCAGCTGCCCGGCAACGTCCTCGGGGTTCTCCACCAGGGCAAGCAGCAGATGCCCGGTCCCGACGGTGCGAACGCCGCTGTTGCGCGCTATGCGCACGGCGCGCTCGACGACGCGCTGGCAGCGCTGCGTCATGCTCGCCTTGCCGCCGAACAGGGGGCCACGCCTGCTGATGATGTTCTCCACCTCGCGCCGGATGGACGCAGGGTCGGCGCCGAGGTCGATCACGATCCGTGCAGCCTGGGACCGGGTGTCGCTCAGGACTCCGAGGAGCAGGTGCTCCGTTCCCATGTTGGACTGCTCGAAGCGCTTGGCCTCCTCCTGCATGAAGGAGAGCGCGCGCCAGGCGAGGCCGGTGAACCGTCCGGGAGCAGCTTCCCTCGACGCGGCGCCAGCGTTGGAGCGCTGCGTCAGCGCTCGCGCCGCTCCCTCGTCGGGCGGGGCCTTCAGGAGCACCCGCATGCCCAGCGTACCGAGCAGGACCGAGCCGAGCGCGGTGGCGATGACCATCCGTCCGGGGATGCCGACCAGGAATGACGGCATGCCGAGGAAGGTGCCCCCGTTGAAGCGCTCCAGCGGAATGAACAGCAGTATGAGCAGGGGCATGACGACGAAGACGTAGATGAGCCAGGAGTAGCGTTCGCCGTACTGGGCGCTGCCGCGCACTCCCACGATCATCGCTCCGCCCACGAGGATCCCGAAGACCGCTACGAGCAGTGTCCGCAGGTATGCGGCCAACCCGTTGAGCGCGCTCGGGAGCGGGCCGTGTCCCAAAGCGGAGTCGGTCCCTTCGACGAACCACGCTGCAAAGAGCACGAGAGCCCAGAGGATGATGGAGGCGAGGATTACGGACATTGCCTGTCGCGCTGGAGACTTTTCGGTCATATCCACACTGAAGCGGCCGTTGCCGCGAGGTATTCTCAGATATTCTACTTTAGCGTGCCCATCCGGCCGGGGGAATGAGTTGGCCTTTCCTGTTTGGGGCTATTGCGGGGCGCTTCCCCTGCCCTGCCGCGAGCGTCCGCGCCCTTCTCGGAAGGCTCCTGCCGGGATCGCCGCCCCCCCACTCTGGAGAGACCCTTGCCTGACGGTGCGCCGCGCAGCGCGGTTCTTCCCACCCACCCGCCCGAACGCTTGCGGGGGACACTCCCGCGCCCCCGGCAGAGGGGGTCCCCCTCTGCACTCCCTCATCCGGCAGGTTGCTCCGTGGTTCGACATGCTCACCACGAGCGGGTGAGCGTTGTAGACAGGGTGAACGTTATGCAAGGGGGGAGAGCCATGCAAAGGCGGGAAGCATGCAGGGGGTGGGAGGCATGCAAGGGGTGAGGTCTGCACAAGGGGTGAGGTCTGCACAAGGAGTGAGGTCTGCACAAGGAGTGAGGTCTGCACAAGGAGTGAGGTCTGCACAAGGAGTGAGGTCTGC
>JAPOOH010000093.1 GCA_026713505.1 Chloroflexota bacterium
CCCGACGTCCGCCTGCAGGTCGAGCGATGCTTGCTCGGCCGGAGTCACGCCGACGTTCCGTGTGTCCGCATCGAGCCCGCGGGCGCGGGTCAGGAGGCGGCGCCACATGACGAGGCGGGCGTCGGTGCTCGAGAGGTATTCGGACGTGTCGTATCGCTGAGGCCCCGCCGCGTTGAAGTCCTGCACTGAGAAATCGGTGTACATCGCCCACCGGTGCCAGGTGTGGAAGAGCAGCTTCTCGCGAGTCCTGGCCAACCAACTCGACGGCCTGGTGAAGTGCCAGTAGATCTGGCGGGTGTTTTCTTCGTCTATGGGGATGTTCACCCGCGTGTACATGTGCGTGTGGTAGTCCAGCCTGACCATCGCGGGCAGGTGGTGCATCGCGCCGGTGCCCGTGCCCCACTCTTCCGTCGTATCGATCGACGGCGAAGCGTATCGGCGCTTCCCCGCCCACCTGGTCATCCAGGTCCACTTGCTCCGCCACGTGTGACGCGGCCATTTCCACCCCAGGTCTTCGAAGTCCCACTGATAGGGGGCGCGTCCCATCCGGCCCACGCCCGGGCCGGCCGGGGCATTCTTCGCGGAGCGATCATTGATGAGCAGCGTTCGGCCACGTCTGGGCCCGGTCTGCGTCATAGGGTTCAAGAGGACGAGGGCGGCGTCGCGGTGAACGTAGGGCACGTGCGCATCACCCGCGTTCTCCACCGCCACACGCCAGTTCACCGGCCAGACCTCCCACGCATACAGCATCAGCCCGCCGTACGTGAAGAAATCCGCTGGTACGTCTTCCTCTATCGGTGCGGGCTCATCCTCCCCCATCCACACGAACACCATCCCGCGCAGCGTCCTCGTGGGGTATGTCCGCTGCTTCACCTTGCCCGGCACCTGCGAGTCCGGACCCTCCGGCAGCACCGCGAGGACGTTCCCGTCGCCGTCGAAGGTCCAGCCGTGGTAGGGGCAGGAGATGGTGCCCTCGAAGTGGCAGTCGCCGTGCATGAGGCTTCCGCCGCGGTGGGGGCAGACGTTGTGGAGGGCTTTGACCTGCTTGTCCTTTCCTCGGAAGAAGACGACCTGGACGTTGCAGATCTTGAGGCCGACGGGCTTGTTGCCGACCTTGCGGTCCTCGATGGCGGGGTACCAGTACTCGAGGAGTCCGGTAGCGGGCGCGAGTTCACGGACATCCAGGCGCGTAGCCCGCTCGCGTTGCACGGTCTGGACGGTGCTGGGTTCCTGTGTTCGGGTTGCCATGAAATCACCCCCTCAGGCGGTTCGCATACCACGGCTCACTCTATGCGGCGAATCTACGCGGCACTCCCGTTGGTGTCAAGGCGCATACAGCGTTTGCAGGCGTTTGACACCTGAACAGCCGCCTACTATGCTCAACCGGACCGGGTTGGAGACCTGAATTCGTAAGCCAAGGCGTGATGCTATGCGGATTGGCCAATTCCTCAAATTAGCGGGGATTCTTCTTCTCATCTGGGGCATCGTGAGTTGGTTCCTGCCCTTCGAAGAAGGTCAGGCCTTCTACACGGATACCGGCTACAACATCTTCTTCCTGAGCGTTGGCGTGCTCGTCACATGGATTGGCACAACGTGGAACCCCGAATTGCGCCGGGCATGGACCGTCTACCTGGCGGTGCTTTTCCTTGCCCTGGCGGCGATAGGTTGGGTGGTCGCCGGACGCGACGCCCCGAATCTCTGGGTGATGAACCTCGAGAACCCCGGGGATAATGTGATCCATCTGGTTGTGGGCCTGGTCTTTCTCGCGGCGAGCATCTTCTGCAAACCTGATGCCGTTTATCGCGAACCTCAGGGAACCACGATGAACGTCCGATAGCGGAGGGTAGTACCCAGGGGAACCTGGACGGGAACCGGCCACCCGGTTCGAACCCGAAGGAGGGAGTCATGGGAGAAGTGCTGGGATTGGGAGTAACCCACGGGCCCTATGTGTTGTACCCGGAAGACTCCATGGCGAACATCCTGAAACGGCGCCTCGAGTCACCCAACGTGCCGGAAGAGCTGAAGGACCCGGCGAGTTGGCCTGAGGGCATGCAGCAGGAGTGGGGAGACGATCAGGGTCTGGCCGCCGCGCACGTGCATCGAATGAAGCTGGTTGAAGGATTCCGGCGAGCGCGAGCGCGATTGGACGAGTTCGACCCG
>JAPOOH010000094.1 GCA_026713505.1 Chloroflexota bacterium
GCCAGTGCATCGAGCAGCCCTTCGAGGAGACCGTCCACCCGGACGGGCGCTTCAAGGAGAAGGTGAAGATCGCGGGCTACCCGGTGCAGGTGCTCGCGGGCATGGTGTTCGCGTACATGGGCCCACAGCCCGCGCCCCTGCTCCCGAACTGGGAGCCGTTCACCTGGGAAGATGGCTGGAGCGAGGTCGCGCTCGCGCCGCTGCCGTGCAACTGGTTGCAGTGCATGGAGAACTCGCTGGACCCGGTGCACCTGGAGTGGCTGCATGGCTACTGGGGCGTCCGGCAACAGCATGACAAGGCGGTGCGCCTCGGTCTCGCCAGGGCAGAAGAGGTCGGTATCATTCCCAAGCGGCACCAGAAGATCGGCTTCGACGTCTTCGACTACGGCATCGTCAAGCGCCGCGTCACCGAGGGCATCGACGAGACCCACGGCGACTGGGCCATCGGCCATCCCATCATGTTTCCGCAGATACTCTTCGTCGGCAGCTCGGTGCGCTGCTCCATGCAGTTCCGCACCCCCGTCGACGACGAGAACACCCTCCACGTCACCTGGTTCTTCTACCGGGCCGCGCCCGGCCAGGCGGTGCAGCCGCAGGAGCGCATCCCGTACTTCAACGTGAACCTTTACGGCGACGACGGACGTCTCATCGAGGACCTCGTCAACCACCAGGACTTCGTCGCGTGGATCACGCAGGGCGGCATCGCGCCGCGCCACCGCGAGCACCTCGGCGAGTCCGACCGCGGCATCATCCTCTACCGCAAGCTCCTCACGGAGCAGATGGCGGTAGTAGCCGACGGCGGCGAGCCGATGGCCGTAGTGCGGGACGAGGGAGAGAACGAGTGCATCAGGCTGCCGCTGGAGCACTGGCCCTCCATGAACAACCCCGCGCGGCTGGCGGCCTTCACGCCTTCGCAGTCCGGCCAGAGCCCGGAGCACATCAGGGAGATCGAAGACTTCCTGCGCCCGTGGGCGGACGCCCCGCCGTGGCAGGAGGCGGCGGTCTCCTGAACGCCGCTGGACGGATGAGGAGGCGAGGTTCCCGCCTCCGCAGGAATCACGGGGAGAGAGACGGCATCCCCGAGGCCGTCCGGTGAGCCTCGCGCCCGCGGCACTGCTCCGCAGCCCCACGGCGCGCGGCCTCGCCAACCTGTACACCGGAACGCTCATCTCCGGCGCCGGCTGGGCGATGGTCCTGCCGGTCACGCCCGTGCTCGTGGAGCACTTCGGCATCACGCCGGGCACGGCCGCGCAAGTGGTAACTACCTACGCCCTGGGGCGGTTCTTCGGCATCCCCGGCGCGGGCGTGCTGATCGACCGCTTCGGCACGCGCAGGATGCTCGTGGGCGGGCCGGGCCTCGTCCTGCTCGGTGCGGTCGCCGGCGCGCTCACGCCCTGGTTCTGGCCCATCCTCATGGCCACGTTCGTCGTGGGAGTGGGGGACAGCGTGTGGGCGCTCGGGCGCGAGGTCTCCGGCATCGACCTCGTGCGCCTGGACCAGCGGGGTAGGGTGCTCAGCGGCTTCCACGGCATGCACTCCGGCGCGCTCGCCATCGGCCCCCTGGTCGGCGGCTTCTTGGCGGAGACGATCGACTTCCGGGCGACGTTCGCGGCCTTCGCGGCGGTCACTGCCGTCGCCGTCGTCCTCGGCTTCTTCGGCCACGACGCCCACTCCCCACGGGCTGCTCCCAGGCCCGCGGACGCTCCCGCGCGAACCGGGCTCGCCGGGCGCATCCGGGACCTCGTCGACCTGTTCAAGCAGATCGAACCCGGCCTGCGCCTGAGCTACTGGGTGTTCATCCTGGCAACTCTGGCGGGATTCACCTTCCGCATCACGCTGCAGAGTGTCCTGCCGCTCTACGCGAACGAGGCGCTGGGGCTCACGCCCACGCAGATCGGCGCTCTCTTCTCGATCTCGGGCGGTGTGGTATTCGCGATGATCCTCCCGGCGGGGTTCGTGCTCGACAAGCTGGGACGGAAGTGGGGGACGGTGCCGAGCACGTTCCTGCCGGGGGTAGCGTTCCTGCTGATGCCGTTCGTGGACACGTACGCGCAGCTGGCCATGCTCGTGGGTGTGATGGCCGTCTGCAACGGACTGTCGCTCGGCTCGCTGGCCGCCAGCACCTACGACGTTCTGCCGGACCACGTGCGGGGCCGCCTGCAGGCGTTCCGCCGGACTGCAGCGGAGGTCGGAGGCGTCGGCGCGCCGCTCCTGGGCGGGGTGCTCATCGACACGGTCGGCCCGACGGCGCCGTTCCTCGCCTACGCGCCGGTCCTTCTCATCGCGGGAGTGCTACTGGCGTTCGCCACGCGGGAGACGCTCGTCAAGCGCAGACCCACCTGATCCTCTCTCCCTGTGATCCGTCGCCTGGAGGGGCCCCCCCCCCACCCCCCCCCCCCCCGCGGGGGGGCACGGGGCCCCGCCCCACCCCCGCCCGCCGCCCC
>JAPOOH010000095.1 GCA_026713505.1 Chloroflexota bacterium
CCCACCGCTACACCTGTCCCGTCCCCAACGCCGAACGTCGCCGCGCTCATTCCCACGCCCGCACCCACTCCCAGCCCGGCCTCTGCCTCGTCGACCGATCCCGCGCAAACTCCCGTGCCGGCCCATGTGCCCCTGGCCCCGTCGCCGGATGGCGAAGGGGCCGCCTCCCCAACCGACACGCCCGCTCCTCCGTCTGCCGACGCTCCTGCTGCTTCCGAGCGCTCCGCCGGCCAGGTCGACGGCATCGTTTTCGTCGTGTCTGAGGACTCCGAGGCAACGTTCTCCGTGGGTGAGGTGCTCGCCAACGTCTCGGTCCCCAACTACGAGGCCGTCATGCGCACCACCGGCCTGACCGGCGAGGTGCGGCTGGACGGCGGCGCGTCGCTCGTCACCGTGGACCTCCACAGCATGACCAGCGACGAACCTTTCCGCGACCGCTACATCCAGAACCGCATGTTCCCCGGCCAGCCCTCGGCGAGCGTGGCCTTCGGCGACCTGACGCCGCTGCCGGGCGGGTTCACGAACGGCGACGAGGTAACGACGGAAGTTGCCGGCACGCTCAACATAAACGGCATGGACGTCCCTCTCACCTTCGAGATCACCGCTCGCGACGACGGCAACACCGTATTCGTGCTCGGGCGCTCGATGTTCACCTGGGACCAGATCGGCGAGCCGGTGCCGACCGCCCGAAGCGTCGTCAGCGTCGAAGACGAGGTCCGCGTCGAGGTCCTGCTCGCGCTCAAGCCGCAGTAGGCTGGTCTGATCCCTTCCCCCTTGATGGGGGAAGGTCAGGATGGGTGCCCCGCCCCCCGGTCACCTTCCCCGTCCCGCCTTGCGCCGAGGAGCGCCGTGCCGCATCATTGCGCGGCGTCACCCAATGCAGATGGAGGGAGTTATGACCGCACCCAAGGTCGTAGTCTTTGCGCCCGGAGATGAGAAGAGCTACCTGCGGTTCGAGGAGGCTGGCTGCGAGATCACGCTCGGCAAGGCCTCGTGGGCAGACCCCACCGGCAACAACACCCAGGAGCTCGCCGCGATGGCCGTAGACGCTGATGCGCTCGTCGGCACGTCCATAAAGGGCGGACGCATAGACCGCAGCGTCATGCTCGCATCGGAGCAACTCCGCATCGTCGCCAAGTACACCGTCGGCGTCGACGAGGTCGACACCGACGTCGCTACCGAGCTCGGCATCATCGTCACCCACGCGCCCACCGAGGCCAACTGGGGAGGCGTCGTCGAGACCACCATGCAGCAGATGCTCTCCCTGCTGAAGAAATCGCGCCAGCGGGACATCGCGATGAAGCACGGCACAACCTGGCGCACGCCTGAACTCACCGCCACCCACATCGGACGCCGCGAGGACGGCTACCCCGGCCTCACCGTCGGCATCGTCGGGCTCGGACGCATCGGAGGACGGCTCGCCCAGATGCTCGCCCCCTGGCGCGTCCGCATGATCGCCTACGACCCCTACCAGCCCATCGACCGCTTCATCCACGCCAA
>JAPOOH010000542.1 GCA_026713505.1 Chloroflexota bacterium
ACGCGAACTGTCAAGGCAAATGTGTCGGCTCCGCCCCTGCCGTCGTCGGCGCGAAGCTTGAGCGAATAGGTCGCCTTCGACTCATGGTCCAGCGATGCCTTGGTGCTGAGTTGGCCGGTTTCCGAATCAATCGCAAACGCGTGTCTGTCGGGTCCCTCGAGCAGGAAGGTCAACGTGTCGCTGTCGCCGTCGGTGGCGCGGAAAGGCGTGCCCAGATCCGTGTCCGCAGTCGTGTTCTCGTCCACCGTCAGGGTGGCCGGCAGGTCTGCGTCGAACTCTGGGGCGTCATTGTCGGCCCGGCCGGTAGCGCCCTCACCGGGCTCTGACCAGTCGCCGGGAAGTTCTCCGTTGAGCGCCTGCACCCGCGCCTGGTAGTCGGTCGCTTCCGTCAATCCACTGATGGTTGCCCGCGTTTCAGCGCCGATGTGGCGGTGGTCGATCCAGGTTCCCGTGGCTCCCTCGCGGTACTGTAACTTGTAGCCGACAATGTCCGGACCGCCACCGCGGTGCGGCGCGTTCCAACGGAGGTCCAGGCTCGCCGTCGTGTCCGGCGTCGCCAGCATTGTTGGCGCCGCAGGCGTGTCGGGCTGCTCGTCCAGGTCTGTCACCTCCACCCTCACCACAGATTCGGCGCGTCCGCCGTGGCCGTCGTCCGCCCACACAGTCAGCGAGTGCCGGGTCTGCGTCTCGTGGTCCAGCGTCGACAGGGTGCTGAGCTGCCCGCTCTCCGGATCGATCGAGAAACGGCTCGCGTCTATGCCTTCCAGCGCGTAGCTGAGGGTGTCGCCGTCCACGTCGGTAGCCAGGAAGGGTGCTCCGATGGCCGTGCCGGCGGCTGTGTTTTCCTGCACCTCAAGCACGCCCGGCAGATCCGTCGGGAACACCGGCGCATTGTTCAGGGCGTCATCGTCGCGAATCGTGATGGTGGTGGCCGTGACACTGAGATCCGATCCGTCCAGGCTGCCCGACACCGTGATGGCCTCGTCCGGCTCGGTGAGTGAGTCGTCGGTGGGCTCGAGTGTGAAGATCGCGGTCGCCAGGACCTCGCTGGCGGGGATGATCACCGTCAGGTCGTCGACCGCCGCGTAGTCCGTGCCCGCCACGGCCGTATCGGTCGCCGCGCCCACCGAGACACTTACCTGCGTTTCTTCCTCCAGCGACCCGCGGTCGAGTTGCGCGGTCACCTCCACGTCGGTCGCTCCGGCCGCCTCGGCGATGGAGCCCATGTCGACACTCAGCAGCACCCTGGTTGACGGATTGCCGCTGTCGGTCACCGTCAACTCCACGGAGGCGGCCGGCTCCGCGTCGTAGTCCGCGCCCGAGACCGAGTGGGTCACGCTTGCCGTACCGTCCTCGGTGTCCTCGTCGCCGGCGGCTTCGACAGTCACGGTCTGCGGCTCGTTCCAGTTGTCGGCTGTGAAGCTCAGCGATGGTGGGCTGAGCGTGACCCCGGCGTCCCCGCCCACCGATGGCGTCACGGCCACGGGTCCCGTGGGCTCTGATTCCAGCACCAGTGTGTAGGTGGAGCTGCGGCCTTCTGGCACCGTCAGGGAAGCGGCGGAAACCGCCACGCCGCGTTCATCGTCGTCGGTGATGGTAAGGCTTGTGCCGTCCACCCTGAGTCCAGCGCCTTCGGTTGTGCCAACCAGAGACAAGGACTCCGGGGCTTCGTCGATCGGGTCATCGATTGGGTTCAGAACAAATTCCGTGCGCCCGCGACGCCGCCCGGCGGGAATCGTCAGAGTGACTTCGTCAATGGCGGCATAGTCGGTTCCCTCTGTAGCTTCGTTGTCCTGCGCGCCCACGGTCACCTTGACGAGGGTATCGACATCGAGAAGCGGCCCGCTCAGCCTGCCTCTCAGGGTCACACTGGCCGCACCGCCCTGTTCCTGCAGTTCCGATGGGAGCACGGACAGGACGACTTACGAGGACTCGGATTGTATCGTTCCACGCC
>JAPOOH010000096.1 GCA_026713505.1 Chloroflexota bacterium
AAGTCCAGCAGGTGTTCGATGTGGTCCATCGGGTCGATCGTCACGTACAGCCGGTCCTCCTTGAACAGGTCACGCTGCAGGTCGAACGTCGCCGAGCGGTCGTGCAGCGCCAGCGACCGCTGCACCATCCCCAGGTTGGAGAGCGCGTAGGAGATCCATGCCGCGCCCGCCTCGATGAACCCGAACTTGAGGTTGGGGAACTTGCTCGGAAGCCTGCCGGAGACGACCGCGAGGAAGGCCGCCATCACGGGGAAGCCCCTGTCCCACTCTCGGCCCGGCAGGGGATGGCCGGTGTGGATGCAGAGCGGCAGGTTCAGCGAGTCCGCCTCCTCGTACACCGGGAAGAAGTGCTTGTCGCTCACCGGCTTGTCCAGATCGAACCCACGCTTGAATATCGCGCACGCGCCGTTCTCCTTCGCCCAGCGCAGCTCGGCGACCGCCTTGTCCGGGTCCAGCCACGGCAGAACGGCCGCCCAGCGCAGGCGTCCGTTGCTCATCGCACAGCGGTCGGCGAGCCAGCGGTTGTAGGCGCCAGCCAGCTCAGCTTCCGCATCCGGGTCCTGCGCGCCGTAGCGGATGAAGAACGTCGGGAAGATAACCTGGGCATCCACGCCCATCTTGTCCATGTCTTTCAGGCGCCCCGCGACGCCCGCCGCGTCGTCCAACTCCCGGTGCTCGCGCAGCGGGTGGTGTACCTCGTCGCGGATCACGCGCGGCTGCAGGCGGTTCTCCACGAGCCACCAGCGGTTGCCGATCGCTCCCGCGATGCGCACTCCGGGCGCCTCCGGGCGGTTCGCAACAGCAGCAGCCACCCGCGCATCCGGCGATATGGAGACGGGCACGTACCTGGAGCCCTTCTCCTCGAGGCTTTGCCACGTCGCCTCGTTCTCATCCACGTGCGTGTCCGCGTCGATCACACCGAACGTCGCCATCGTTCTGACCTTCCTTTACGCAAAATCATGGGTCCCGGCGCGGGGGTTCCGGCCGCTCCGCGCGGCGGTCCCGCCGACCGCCCGTAACTATACTACGCCCCTGCCAGGGACGCTCCCCACGGTCCGCAGGCGCTGCCCTCGCTGACCGAGGGAGTGAGGGATGCTCCCGGCCGTACCCAGGTACGCCCAACCGGCAGGCTGTCGTGATAGAGGACCTCGCGAACTTCCCCCGCACACTCAGCGGACCGGCAGCCCGCCCTCCGCGCTGACGCTCGACCGATGCTCCGGAACGCCCGTCGCTCCGGGTTGGAACGCAAAGAGCGCCCCACCTTCGGGACCAATCTCCTCGCCCGGCGTAGACTGCCTGCTCGAGGAGGTGACGTACGCGGTGGAGAGCTCGCCGTCCCCGAAGCCGATGCTGGTTATCTTGCGGGCGGGAAACACTACTCGAGTCATCTCCGCGCCTGAGGCGTCGTATCGGACGACGGACCAGCCGCCTGCCAGTGCGACCCAAAGGCAGCCGTCCGCATCGAGCGTGATGCCGTCGGGCGAGCCGCCTTCCTCACCGGAGAGGTCGATGAAAGCGCGCCGGTTGGAGACCGTCCCGGAATCGACGTCGTAGTCGAACAGGGTGATGCGCCTGCCCCGGGTCTCCGCGACGTAGAGGAGCCGGTCGTCGGACGAGAAGGCCATTCCATTGGGCATCTCCAGTCCGCTCGCAAGCAGGGCGGCTGAGCCGTCCGGCCCGACCGAGTAGAGCGAGCCGGTCCCGCCTTCAGGGGGGATGACGCCCGCCACGACGCGCCCGAGCCGGTCGGCAACGACATCGTTGAAGCGAGCCTCTCTCTCCCCTGTCAGTCCGTCGATGACGAGCCGGACGGGTTCGCCGGCCCGTGCCGCCCCTACCCGCGTGCGGTCCATGAACAGCAGCAGCGAGCCGTCCGCCTGAAGCGTGAATGCGTAGAACGAATGGCCCTCAACCACTGTCTCCACCGCGCCGGTTGCCGGGTCGAGGCGGTGTACGCGCTGCGAGCGGTTATCGGTCCAGTACAGGCGCTGGTCATCGGGATTCCATAGCGGGTTCTCTCCAACGATGTCCGGGTTCCTGGCAACGATGTCTACTTCCTGGACGACCACTGTGTTACTCCTGGCAGGTGGTGATATGAGAAGGAGCCGCCCTGACGGGCGGCTCCTCGTTGTACCGGATGCAACCTGGGGCTACGCCCTGGCCATCGCCGCGTCGCCCACGGTCTCCATGATGAGCCGGGTGACGGTGTACGGGTCCATGTTGGCGTTCGGGCGGCGGTCTTCGATGTAGCCCTTGCCGTCGACCTCGACCTGCCAGGGGATGCGGACTGAAGCGCCGCGGTCGGACACGCCGTACTTGAACTCCTTGTAGGAGGCGGTCTCGTGGAGGCCGGTGAGGCGCTCCTCGATGCGGTAGCCGTAGTTGGCGATGTGGAGGTCAT
>JAPOOH010000097.1 GCA_026713505.1 Chloroflexota bacterium
AATTGGGCTAGCGGGGCTTTATCCCCTCTCCCTACAAGGGGAGAGGGTTAGGGTGAGGGTACTCCGGGGCGTGGGGCGGTCTCGTCGTTCTTGTGAAATAGCGTCCGTCATTCCCGCACCGGCGGGAATCCAGAGTGGCCGGGCAGGCCACACGGGGCGGAGTGGAAGGGGGGGGGGCGGCCAGCCGTGTACTGCGCTACGCGGCTGGCAAGTACGGGCGAGCGTGGACGGCCTGACAAGGCCCTGGGCCATTCCTGCGGAGGCTCGCGCTTTAGCGCGCAACCTCGCCGCCCGGCGGTGCTCAAGGCGCGGGGACTTGTCACGTTGAGCGAACCCGCGCTTCAGCGCGCAACATCCTCTCGGGAAGCGTTCGCAGCGATTCCCCCGGGCGGATGGCGCGCCCCCCGTCCCCTCCCCTCTCCCCCCGGGAGAGGGTGCCGCGCTTCAGCCGCGGCGGGGGAGGGCCGAGGAGCCTGCGGCGGGGGAAGCGGGTATCCAGCGTGCCCGGCAAGGCATAGCGGCGGGCGCCCTCGCCTACGGTGCGGACTGCCCCTTCACCTCGATGCCGCCCCGCTCCAACACGCGGACCGCCTTGTCCACGTCCTCGGGATGCACCGAGAGCCTGTTCACCACCACCCAGCCTTTCCGGTACGGCGTGTGCCGCTCGAACTCCTCGAACGACGCGATCCGGTGCGGCTGCAGCGACTCCGTCGTGTACCGGACACGCGCCTTGACACGATGGGTATACCAGTGCGAGAGCGAGTCCAACGTGGCGATGCTCAGCTGCATGCGCACGTTCTCCCTGAGCAGCAGGTACGCTCCCAGGTAGTCGGCTGCGTCCCGCTCATCCTCCGTGGGCTTGTCCATCTCGAGCGTGACGTACCTGGGCCCTGATTGACGCTTGAAGAAACACATGACGCCCCTATATGTAACACGCGAGCCACACCTGTGCATCCCGCCCATCCTGCCCATCGATGTTGGTTGACCACTGACACCCGCCCCTTTCGCGGTCGCGCCTGCGTCCGCTACGCTGGTTGCATGACCGTCGCCCTCGCACAACCCATAGACCGCGTCTATAGCTCGGGGCCCGGACATTAGACGGGGCTGCGAGCCGAACGGCCTGCACACCCCCTCACGGTGCGTACCTTGAACAGAAGAACCCGGAAGCAGGCCACGGCCCTGTCGATCAAGGATCCAAGAGCAGAAAGAGCCCGGCACACACTCGTGATTCCTGATCTTGAAACGGATCTTGGACGCGCGCCACGGCTCTGTCTCGCGGCGGCTGGCGCGCTGGCCTATACTCCCCCGCACTGAACCCATGACCGCAGGAGGACGCCACTATGGTCGCGGTTGACCTGGAAACCATCATCGACGCGGACGGTCACCTCTTCGAGGACCCAGAGGGCATCAGCGCCCTAATGCCGCCCGGATACCGCGAGCGCGGGCCGTTCGAGCTGGGGAGGCTCTTCCCGCCCCTGGACCACCTCCACTCGGCGGCGCTCATCCAGCTCCCCCCCGGCTCGTTCGAGCGCTCAGGCACCGATGGCTGGAAGCGCTTCATGGGCGCCGCGGGCATCAGCGCCTCCGTCCTCTACCCCACCTCCGCGCTCGCCTACGGCAAGATCGTCTCCATCGACTGGGCCGTAGCCGTCTGCCGCGCCTACAACGACTGGGTCTACGACGCCTACATGCAGAACGACTCCCGCTTCAAGGGCATGGCCCTCATCCCCATGCAGAACCCCGCAGCCGCGGTCGCGGAACTGCGGCGCGCCGTGGAGGAGCTCGGCTTCGTCGGCGCCATGCTGCCGTCCACCGGCCTCAAGGCGCACGTCGGCTCGCCGGAGTACTGGCCCATCTACGAGGAGGCGGAGCGCCTCGGATGCTGCCTCGGCGTCCATGGCGGCTGCCACAGCGGCATGGGCATGGACAACATGAACATCTACCCCGCCGTCCACGGGCTCGGCCATCCGTTCGGCATCATGATCTCCTTCGCCGGCATCCTTATGAACGGCATCTACGACAAGTTCCCCGGCATCCGCGTCGGCTTCCTGGAGGGCGGCGTCTCCTGGTTCCTGCTCTGCCTCGAACGCCTCGACGAGTCCTGGGCCACCCATATCCCCTTCGAC
>JAPOOH010000098.1 GCA_026713505.1 Chloroflexota bacterium
GCCGCTAGGTCGGGGCGGCGGAAGTCGTCCAGGCGAACGACCCCCCTCCCGACCCTTCCACCGGCGTTCCCCTGGGCAACCCCTTCTGTGTTTGCGTCTCCGCCCGCCGCGACGAGCACGCGGTCTGTCACAAGTTCCTCGGTCGTGTCCGCTGCCGCCACCGTTAGTCGCGCCTTGCAGTTCTGTACCGTGACCGCCGTGATGGAAGCCCCGGTGAGCAGCCGTATGCCCTGCCTCCCCAACTCGCGGGAGAGTGTTTGCGATATCTCCTCGTCCTCCCTTGGCAGGATACGCGGCAGGCTCTCGACAACCGTCACTTCCGAGCCGTAGACGTTGTAGAGGTAGGCGAACTCGATGCCGGTGGCCCCGCCGCCCACGATAACGACACGCTCGGGCACCCGCTCGTTGGTAATGATCTCCCGGTATGTCATCACGGTCTCGCCGTCAGCGGCCAGCGGTGGGGGCAGGGCAGGACGCGCTCCCGTGGCGATGATGATGTTGCGGCACGCTATGCGCTCGCCGTCCACGGAGACCTCACTGGGGCTCGTGATGGTAGCGTTCCCCTCCACGTACTCGACGCCGTCCCGGCGGAACAGCGACGCAACCCCCTTGGCGAGACGGTCCACGACCTTTCGGCTGCGGGCCACGCCGGCGGCGTAGTCAGCCTTGACTACGCCCACCTCTATACCGTACTCGGCTGCGTTGTAGATCGTGCTCAACACTTCTGCGTTGCGCAGCAAGGCCTTGGAAGGGATGCACCCCAGGTTGTGGCACACGCCGCCGAGAGCCTCCCTTTCGATACAGACCGTGCGCAGCCCCAATTGGGCGGCTCGAATCGCGGCAGGATATCCGCCCGGCCCTGAACCGATGACCGCCACGTCGTAGTCTGTCATAGATGAAATCTTTTGCTCGCGGTCGTATCGATTTCCCTTGCGGAGGGCGCCAGGAGACTGACAAGGGGGGATTTACGCCGGAAGTTGCTCAGCAGTATATCGGCCTTCGCGTGCTGTGGGCAAATGCAGAAACGGCTTCCACCGGACGAAATAGACCCGTAAAGGCCTCAGATATAAAAAATATTTATGGCTGGCGGCTTCAGCTATGCATCTGCTTTGTGGGTGGCGGATTCCGCAAACAATGGCAGCCGTTCTGCGCCAGGCGCCCCGGGGACGATTACCGCGACGCGCATTCCGACGGGCACCCCGTCGCGGGCTCCTTCCACCACCCCCATCATCCGCGGACCGGCGTCCATATCCACGACAACCAGGGTGCGGACATGCTGAGCAGTGCTGCTCAACGGTTCCATCGTGCTGAACACGACACCGCCTTGCGGTGCGGCTTCCCATTCCATGGAGGATGAGCCGCACCGCTCACACGTTTCAGCATCTGGCTCCTGCCATGCGCTGCAGACTCCGCAGCGCGGAAGAACGAACCGTCCTTCCCCTATCGCTGCCCAGAACCGCTCGGCGGCAGGTTGTGTCCGTTTCCGCATGACGCGGGGGATTCTACCTGAGACCCGCGTGATGCAGACCGTGCGGTCCCTAGGCGCCGGGCGCCCGGTAGGGCACGCTCTTGCTGATCGCCTCGTCCACCGTTTCCGGCGACACAAGTACGGTGATGCTGACGTTGAGGGCGCCCGCAGCGCCGATGTTCAGGGACACGGCCGTTGCGCTTGCGTCGTCGGGAAGCTCCGCCGTGATGTACAGGTCGCTCTTCCCGAATGCGTAATAGAACGATTCCAGCGTGCCCCCCACTCCTTCGATCGTCTGCGCCAGCGCTGCGCGCCGTTGGGTGCCGCCCTCCTTCAGCAAGCCGGCTATGCCCGCCTGCGTGTAACTCGCCTCGAACATGTACTTGCCCATGCAATCCCTCCAACAGTGATGCCTCATGGTTACCAGCCAGGGGGCGTGCGGTCAAGGCAGGGAGCGTTAGCCGTTCGCACCCGCTCGGAAATGGCATGCCTGAAGAGGCCCGTAGCGCTGCCTGCCCGGACTATAATGAGAGCATGGACGAACAAGACGTGCGCCTCATGGAGGCTATCGCCAGTACCCGCGTTGTCCGGCCTCCCCTGCAGGGGCTGGCGACGTTCGGTTCCACGTCCGTCCGCTATTACCTCGTGACGGAACCGTCCTACCGGGACCTCGATGTGCCACATGAGGGCCAGAAGGAGTCTGTCGTGCGCGAAGGTGTAGTGCGCGCAGAGCGTCCGAAGGTCGTTACGCCGTACTACCTGCTGCGCCACGAGGGTTTCGGCGACAACGCCGACCGCTACCTCCAGCGTCTTGCTGAGGAGATCGGACCCGATCACCCCGGCCTGATGTACAACTACAAGAACGAGGGTGCGGAGACAGCCGTCGTCTCGGGCACGGTCGAAGAGGTGACGCGCAGGATCGTCGATCGGCTGGAGAAAGAAGGGAAACCGCTGGAGGCCGTCATCACCGGCTCCGACGATCTATGGGACCTTTCGCTCATGAAGTTCATCTACGAACTCACGACGCAGTCCGCCCAGGCGAACGTCTCGGAGATGCGCGCGAAAGGATTGCTCCGGACCGAGGGCGGTGTGCCGATGGACGCTCGCGTTCGCATCGAGCGGCTGATCGAGGAAGCGCGGCGAGGACAGAGAGAACCCCGCGACGTTCATCGGGAGATAGAGCGCTGGGGCCTGTTCGAAGAGTACCAGGACCGGTTCTTCACTCTCTTTCGGTGATCGATGAGGCCACGATTCAACCCGCTGGCAAGGGTACGGGTTCCCCTGCGTCGACAGGTTCGCTCCCGTTCAACGCTCCTCCCGGAACGACGCTTCCGCTCTGCGCGCTGGAAGTCTCGCCTCATCAATCCCAGGCTCACGAGTGGCGCCCGCGGCCGCATCTTGCTCCGCGTTTACTTCTTCCAGGTGGGGCTCGCTGTCGTATCCCTTATGCTGGCCCTCTGGGCTGCTGACGTCCTCACCGGGGATAGTGTTGCCCGTGCCGTACTCGTTGCGGCCATAGCCTCAACCGCGTTCATCCTCTTCATCGGCCCACGCAGCCCGACTGCTCCGCCACGGCATAGCATAGGCGGCCATTTGGTGGCCGTTGTCGCTGCCTCAGTGGTCTACTTTGTTGCCGAGTATCTTGTCGGCGCTCAGTTGACCGGTGACTTCTCCCTGCTCTTCGGCTTCTACGCCGCCCTCGCTGTCGGCCTTGCGATGCTGTTGATGGCGTTGACCGACACTGAGCACGCGCCGGCTGCGGGGACAGCCCTTGCTGTCGTCGCGCACGGCCTGGACTGGCAGCTCGTCGTGTTTCTGATGACCATGGTGCTGACGCTCGCGGCCGTCCACGCGCTGCTCAAGGACCGGCTGCACGATTTCTTCTAGCGCCCGCGAAGGTCTCCCCAGAGTGGCGGTGAGAAGTAGCCGGTCGGAGAGGACAGGCGTTGCCGGGCGTCGTCCCAGTCAGGCGGGTCCTCGCTCACAAACTCCACGTAACAAGAACCGGGGCCGGCGAACTCCTGCACCCGTGCCGCGGCTTCTGCATGGGGCGAGGAGCGGACGAAGTCGGTCATCGCGTCACGGTCTTCCCATATCGTGTACGTGTAGAAATCGCCCCGCCACCACTTCGCGCGGATGCCCCCGGCGTAGTAGCCCGGGGCCTCGCTCGCCTCGTGATAGACGCGCATGGAGAGCTGCATGAACGCGAGCGTCTGGCTGCAACGCCTCAGCCGCACGTACTCCACCACGTGGATACGCGGCTTGACCTCGTACTCTTCGAAAGACTGAAGCAGCGCCGCCCTCTCCGCTACGAGATGTGCACGCCGCCGTTCACTTCCAGCAGCGCTCCCGTTACATAGGTGGAGAGGTCGGAACAGAGGAATATGATCGGGCCTACGGCCTCCTCGACAGCCGCCGCGCGCTTCAGTGGGATGACCTCCAGCGCCCTGTTCCGTGCGGCCTCCGGTATGCCCTGGGGCGCTCCCCGCACGAACTCGCTCTGGGACTCCATCGCCCGAGTCATCCGCGTATCGATGAACCCGAACGCCATCGAGTTCGCCAGCACGTTGAACATCGCGCCTTCCAGCGCCACCGTCCGGGTCAGACCCGCTATCCCCGCCTTTGCGGCTGAGTAGTTCGCCTGGCCCAGGTTCCCGAACCCGGACAGCGACGAGATCGTCACGATGTGCCGGGCGGGCACGGCCTCGCCGCGCTCTCTCTCGTGCCGCGCGTGCTCCCGCATCACCTTGAAGCAATCGCGCACCACCCGGAACGTCCCGCCGAGGTGCACGTCCACTATGGCGCTGAACTGCTCGTCCGTCATCCTGTGAATCATCCCGTCCCAGAGGAAGCCTGCCGCCGTCACGACGATGTGCACTCCCCCGAAACGCTCCACTGCCAGCGACGCCAGCCGCTCGCCGACGTCCGAGTCCGTCACCGATGCCGCGAGCCCGACCGCGCTGCCGCCTCCGTCCTCTATCTGCCGCAGCGTCTCGTCCAGGGGGCCCTGGTCGAGGTCGTTCGCCACGACGTATGCGCCCTCTTTGGCGAGCCGCAATGCGACACCCTGCCCGATGCCTCGTCCCGCGCCGGTGACGATCGCCACGCGGCCTGCTATGCCTTCCACCATGCTCCGCTCACCTCTTTCTCTGCTCTCTGGTGCGCGTCATTCTACGCGAGTGCCCGCTTCCGTCGCAGTGCAGGCCCACAGGTACATCGGCCTGTCGTCGTCCGCGAAGGGATAGTCGAGCCGCTCGGGTTCGAATCCTGCCTCGCCGAGCAGCCGCTCCCACGTGCCGATGGGGAAGAGACCGGTCGTGTGCCGGTCCACTTCCACGCGCAACTCGCCGTTCTCCTGGATGAAGAACACGTAGACCGTCTCTGTCTCCGTGTCGTTCGGGTCCGGGTCCCACGAATACTCGACGAACGTGAGCTCGTCCCCGGCCACGCGTTGGGTCTGATGCCACACGCGCGGCGGCGTGAATGTCTCGGAGTAGTCGTCTGGAATGACGATCAGCAGGCCGCCGGTGCGCAGGTGAGCGCGCGCCGTGGCGAACGCTGCGCGCAGGTCGTCCTCCGTCGTCATGTAGTCGATCGCGTCGTGGATGAGCACCGCATCGAACGTCTCGCCGAGACGCACCGTCCGCATGTCGCCGATGTGGTGCGCCACCTCCGGGTTCAGGCGTTGCGAGTGCGCGAGCATCCCTTCGGAGAGGTCGACTGCGGTCGCCTCGAAACCGCCGGCGATGTGGTGCAGGAGGTGTCCACCCCCGGTGCCGAGTTCCAGGAGACGCGCCCTGCCGGGGCCGAGCCGCTTGCGGAGCTCGCCCAGCAGGCAGGCGCCCTCATCCGCATAGTCCTCCGGCGGGCTCATCAGCGGCCACAGATGAGCGAGGTCGGTGTAAAGACGATTGAATGAAGATGTCATCGCGCTGCCATATCGTGACGCTACCCGGACAACCCGGCGTGTTGGTCAGGAGATCAGCCCGCTCGCGGCGGTGCGCGCCACTTCCAGCAGACCGCCCGGCCAGACCCCCAGCACGAGTATCGCCGCCACCGTCACCCCGAGCGCAACCCTCGCGGAGAGCGTCGTGACCACGGGCGTGGCCTCTCCCGTTGGCTGGCGGAGGTACATCGTGCGGATGATGCCAACGTAGTAGTAGGCGGAGATGACCGAGTTGACCGCTCCGACGACCGCCAGCCAGACCAGCCCTGAGTTCACCGCGGCATTGAACAGGAATAACTTGCCCATGAACCCCACCGTCGGCGGGATGCCCGTGAGGCCGAGCAGCGCGACCGCCAGCACGAGCGCCGCGAGCGGAGCGCGCCTGCCCATGCCCGCCATCGCCTCGATGCGCTCGTCGCCGCTGCGCTGCGTGAGCACGATGACAGCGAAGAACGCCGCCAGTGTCATTGCCGCGTAGCCGCCCAGGTAGAACAGTACGCTCGTGATGCCGGAAGCGTCCGGCGAACTCTGCCCGTGGGCAGAGACCGCGGCGACGCCGATGAGCAGGTAGCCCGCGTGCGCGATGGCGCTGTATCCCAACAGGCGCTTCACGTTGCCCTGCACCACTGCCACCAGGTTCCCTATCGTCATCGTGATGGCGGCGAGTGCCGCGAACAGCGTCGACCAGTCTGCCGACGAGCCGCCAAGCGCCTCGTAGAACAGCCGCAGCACCACAGCGAACGCAGCCGCTTTGCTGGCCGTCGCCAGGAACGCGCCGACGGGCGTTGGCGCGCCCTCGTATACGTCCGGAGTCCACATCTGGAACGGCACCATGGAGAGCTTGAAGCCGAAACCCGCGATCGCCAGCACGGCGCCCGCCATCACCGCGAGCCCGCCGAATGGCCCGGCCGAGGCGCCCTCCGCCAGCGTCCTCGCGATGGTAGGCGCGCCGCTGTCCCCGGCCACCACCTGCATCGTGCCCGCCGCCCCGTAGAGGAATGCGAACCCGTACAGCAGGAACGCGGACGACACGGCGGAGAGCAGCAGGTACTTCACTCCCGCTTCTATCGGCGCGATGCGTGTCCTGACGAACGCCGCCAGCGCCACCACCGGAAGCGTCGCGAGCTCCAGCGAGACGTAGATGGTGATGAGGTCGGCCGCCGCTGCCAGCAGCATCAACCCGCTGGCCGAAAAGAGCACCAGCCCCGTGAACTCCGACTCGTACGGCTTGAGCCGCTCCGCGTAGTCCGACCCCGCGATGATAACGAGCGCCGCGGTCCCGGCAACGAGGAACTTGATGTACAGCGCGAACTTGTCGACCACGAGCGAGTCGTTGAACGCGGACTGTGTCCCGTTCGCGTGCACGTCGTCCCACAGCGCAACGCCGAACGCGAACGTCACCGCAAGGCCGATCAGCGCGAGCGCCGGCGTCCACTGCCGCTGACGCAGAACGAGGCCGGACAGCACCACGACGGTCGCCGCCACCACGAGCGCCAGCTCCGGCGCGATGAGGAAGAGGTCTCTGCCCGTGATGCCCACGCGCTACCCTCCCCTTCCTGCAATAAGGGACGCGCTCTCCGCGAAGGAGGCAAAGATGGGCCCGATGCCTGCGTCGAACACGTCCGTCAGCAGCGCCGGGTACACCCCGAACACGAAGATGGGCACGATGAGCACGCCCATCGCAGCGACGTCCACACGCGTTGCGTCCCCCAGGTGCTCCCACCGTTCGAGGCGCGGCCCGAACATCGTGCGCTGCGCGGTCCACAGGATGTAACCCGCCGCGAGCACGACGCCGAATGCGGCCAGCGCGGTTGCCAGCCCGTACGCCGGGAACGTGCCCAGGAAGACCATGATCTCCGCGACGAACCCGCTCGTCGTCGGCAGGCCGAGCGAGGCCAGTCCCGCGACCATGAAGCCGATGGCGATGAGCGGCATGCGTCCGGAGAGCCCGCCCATGTCCGGGATGTGCCGCGTGTGCGCCCGGTCGTATACCAGGCCGACGACCACAAACAGCAGCCCCGTTATCGTCCCGTGCGTGAACAGCTGCATCGCAGCCCCGTTCAGCCCTGTTGCGTTCAGCTGCGACGCCCCCGCCCCGACCGACGCGAGTCCCAGCACGACGAAACCCATATGGCTGACGCTGCTGTAGGCGACGAGGCGTTTCAGGTCGGTCTGGCGCATGACGATGAACGCGCCGTACAGCACGTTGACCACCGCGAGCACCGCGAGCAGCGGGGCGGCGGCGGCAAGCTGGTCGGGGAACATCCCCGCGTTTATGCGCAGCAGCCCGTAGCCGCCCATCTTCAGCAGCACGCCCGCCAGCATCACGCTCACCGCCGTCGGCGCGTCCGTATGTGCGTCTGGCAGCCACGTATGCAGCGGCACGATGGGTAGCTTCACCGCGAACGCTACCAGGAAGCCGCTGAACACCAGCGACGACGGCACTATGAGGTTCGTCA
>JAPOOH010000508.1 GCA_026713505.1 Chloroflexota bacterium
CGGTATCTCCGGCTCGTCCGCCGCGAGCGCGACGCCGGCATTCACGCACACGAACACCGCCATGGCGCCGGCCACCATGCCGGGGCCGAGGGGGCAGTACCCTCGGAAGAAGGAACGGCCCCGGCGGCGCTGCAGCCAGGCGCGGTGCAATACGGAAAGGGCCGAACCCGCCAACAGCGCCCAGCCCAGCGAGAAAGGCCCGAGGACGAAGCCGAGGCCGCCCAGCATCATCGCGTCGCCGGGGAAGAGCGGCCAGCGCCGGCGGCGTAGCTGCGCGATCGCGATGGGGATTGCGACTACGAGGGCACCGAGCGCGGCCCCCGCGGGGCCCGTCCAGAGCGGCCCGGTCTCTGCGGGACCGAACAGGCGCCAGAGCAGGCCGGCGCCCACCAGAGCCAGGACCAATCGCGGGTCCACGATCGCGCGTCGGGCGTCAGTCACGGCCACCGCCGCCATCGCCGTCAGCACCAGGACGATCAGAACGAGATCAGTCGCGGTCATGGCTCTCCTCCGCGGTCGGGGATGGGGTGCCGAAGGTGGCCGGCAGCAGCGGACACCACGCGCCCAGCGCGGGCTCGGCACAGAGCGCCGAAGCGAGAAACACCGGTGCCTCGCTGCCCTCTGTTCGGTCTCGGTTCCAGGCGAGCAGCGCCGCCTGCGCGTGTTTGAGTGCGGCCAGCGTGGCGATCTCCTCGCGCAGCGTCTCCATGGCCACCAACGCCTGCTGACGGAGCTTCGCAGCGGAATGGGGGAGAGGGCCGGCGACAGCCTGCGTTGAGACAGGGAGTCCTCCCGTGCCGTGCGGGGCGATTTCGGCATGTGCATTCAGCCGGCTCTCCTGACTTGCGGCAGCAAGCATCGTCACGGCCTGCGCCATGCCGACCGAGGTCCAGAGGCACACCGCCAGGACTACGGCGATCGGCAGAAGGGAGGGTCTCGATCTCATCGCTCCGTCTCCTCAGCACCCTGTGCAGCGTCCGACGGTGAGACGGCTGAAGCCGGCCTGGGCGGCGTCCGCGCGCACCGTGGCCCGCACCGCCCGCGCCGTGGCGCCCGCAGCGGAGACCTCCGTCGCCGCCACCGTCCGCGCCGTCACGCTGCCGCTCTGCAGGCTGGTGAGCGAGGCTCTGCCGGCTGCCACCGTGCCGCTCACCCCGATCGAGCCTGCCCTCACCGCGCCCTGCGCCGTCAGACTCGCCGCCCGCAGCTCGTGCGTGACCGCAACCGAGCCCGCCGATGCCGCGCCCGTCACCCGTGCGCTCTGCGCCGTGACGCCGGCCGCCACCTCGGCCGGGCCGGCAACGGTCAGCGCGCGACCCACTATGAGATCGGCCGTCACCGTGAGTTCGCCGCCGACCGTGAGGTCGCTCTCCAGCGCCAGCGTGTCCGCCTCCACGGCGTTCGCGCCCATCAGGTCGTTGCCGCCAAGGTCGAGATCGGTCTCCATGCGGTTGGCATCGGCGAAGCCCGGCACCGACACGCGATAGAGCTGGTCGCCGTAGACGGCGCGGTGATCGAGGCGCCTGAGCGTCGCCAGCGCACCCGCTTGCGGAGCTCCGGCGAACGCGGCCTGGAAGGCGCGGAGGTCCGCGTCCACGGCCGGACCGGTCAGGCGTTGCGGAGTGTCCGGCAGCACCGCCCCCATCCTGGCGCTGCCACCTGCCTCGAACAGCGCCGATGCAGGCACGGCCGTGTCGCCCGCCGGCACGGTCTGTGTTACCAGCAGGTCGATGGTGTCGGTTCCGGCCGTGAGCATGAGCACCCGGTAGCCCCGGCCCATGGCGCCCACGTCGGCGAATCCGGCGGGTAGCGCGCCGGCGCCGTGCAGGGTTGCCAGCGTGAGTTCGGCAGACCCTCCGCCGAGGGCAGCCAGCATCGCGGGGAAGCGCCCGCTGACGTGACTCGCGGCGGCGTCCGAAAGCACGGTGAGCTGGCGCGCGGCGAGGCGGGCGCGCTCGTCCAGCATACGGTTCTCGAAGAACAGGGCGACGGCCAGCACCATCGCGCCCAGCAGCCCCAGCGCCAGCAGCGACCCAAAGAGACTCAGTCCTCGGCTCAACCCCCGACTCGCTCGATGGCTGAACCCAAGGCCCGGATCTCGCAAGAGACCGCCAAGGCGGCTTGCCGCATGCTCAGCATCCGCCGCAGCTCCCGACGGAGAGCGCGCCGATGGACGCATCTGGGCCGTGCAGCCCGGTCGACGAGATCCGCCCGGCGCGCACGGTTCCGCTCGCCCTCAGCATCTCCCCTGCCAGCGACTGCGCCGACGATGAGCCAGAGACGGAGGTTGTGCCGGCCACGGCCAGGGTGTCCGCCGTCAGCGCCCCGGTGGCCGTGACCGAAGCCGCTTCGAGACGGCCGTTGACCTCCGCCGAACCCGCCGACACCGGCCCCGCTACCGCACGCCCGACCAGGAGATCGGCCGATACCGTGAGCGATGCCGCTGCAAGAGAGCCCGCCTCGAGCGATCCCGCCCCCAAGCCCGCCGCAAATGTATCTCCGGTCACGGTACCGCTCCCCGCCGCCTCCGCATCGCGCGAGATCGAGGCCGTGAACCCGTCGGCGTCGGCGA
>JAPOOH010000488.1 GCA_026713505.1 Chloroflexota bacterium
AGGAAGCGGTGAATGCCAGGCTCCCCAACAGGGCAGCGACCGCGAGCAGGAATGACTTCCCGTGCGCTGGCAATCTGAGGCCTGCGGCAGCCCATGGCAGTCTGTGCTTCTTGACGACTATCAGCCATACGGCAAGCAGTAAGACGCTCTCGGCCAGCGCGGCCAGCCACGCCAGCAGGGACAACTCACGTTCCCACCGGTCGGCGGATGCCACACCACCTACCGCCAGGAAGAACAATCCGAAAGCGCCGAGGCAGATGGCGGACGCCAGAGCTATGTCTCCGACGCTCCATTGGACGTGGGAGCGTTCATCATGGATAGTCAAGTTGGGCCACCTTTTGACGATATAGTAGCGAAGTCCGTCAGCTATTGAGCCAGTCAACGTCGCCTTGCAGATCGTCGGGGTGCTCCCTGGAAGCGAACACTTCGTATTTGCCCTGCTCGGTGGTCAGGTCGCCCACATCGCCGTGCCCTGGGAAGAATTCTCCGATTCCTTCCAGAGTGAAGAGCCTGCCCGTAATGCTTCCGATGAGCTGCTTAAGGTTCTCAGGGCTTCCAGTCCTGCCCGGACCGTTGGGGAAGAGTGTGTCCCCGGTGAACAGGTGGGGGCCGAAGGTGAAACAGGTGGAGCCGGGCGTGTGTCCGGGGGTATGTATGGCAGTCAGAGTTACGCTTCCGGCGCTTATTTCGTCGCCATCGGCGATTCTGATCTGGGGCGCGTCGTCGAGCTGGTCGGCGTCGTCTTGACCTATGCCCACGGGCGCGCCAAGGGCGGAAGCAACCTCCTTGAGTCCTTCGATATGGTCCCAGTGGTTGTGCGTGATGAGTATCGCCTTGACATCGGTCTGCTGCGCCGCCTGGATGAGAGCGCCCGGGTCGGGGGGCGCGTCAATGACGATGCTCTCGTTGGTCTCGGGGCAGACTACTATGTAGGCGTTGTTTCCGTAGGGACCGCACTGGATCATATGAATTGCTACGGTGTCATCCTGAAAGTGAACTGTCATGTATCCCTCCTAATTGGTGCTGTATCGAGGGTGATTATAGCAGTTGGCGGGCGGCGGTTTTGAGTGAGGCGACTATTGGCCAGGCGGCGTTCACTGAGAGCCGAGTTATAGGCATGTACACAAGACATTCGCTGGTATAATTCGAGGTAGGGTACGAGCCGTAATTGAATAGCTGTTATGAGGTACCGGATGAGTGAATTTGGATTGAATGTAAAGACGGACAGTGGTGGAAAGCGGGTGGAACTGGAGTGCGAGCATCAGAACGGTCTGCTCTATGTAGTGCCGGCGGAGTCGTCATGGGTGTGTTCTGAGGAGCTGATGCACGCGCACGCGATGGCGGGGTTTTTCAGACAGCTTACGGAGCTCGAAGATTCGAGAGTGGAAGAGTTGATGCAGCGGTGGGGGCTGTACTATCGTCCGAGGCCGCTTGCGGCGGAAGCCGACAAGTAACTCACTCAGCGTGCGGTTCCAGGAAAGGGACGTGATTGCGCACTATTTCCCGATGGAAAGTCTCAGGCAGTCTGAACCAGTTGTGCGCGTCCACAATTAAGGGATGCGAGGTATGTCTCCACGCGATGATCGGTGTTCGTATCGCATCACC
>JAPOOH010000099.1 GCA_026713505.1 Chloroflexota bacterium
ACACTTCCCCAATCTCATCGTTCCAGTTTTCGTTCTCCTGGTAGCCGTCGTGCTGGCCGGCTGCTCGCAGCCGGCCCCGACGCCGACATCCACGCCGACGCCCGCACCGACAGCCACGCCAACCGCAGCGCCGACGCAAACGCCAACGGCGGTCCCCGAACCCACGCCGACGCCCGAGCCCGCTCTCCGGGTGCCGGACAAGGTCCCCGGCATCGTGGACCCGACCAACCTCGGCTGGCCGCGCGAGGTCGAGGGGCTGAACGGCGTCGTGAGCATCCCGGCCAAACCGGAACGCGTCATCGCGGCCTCGGTGGGACATGACGAGGTGATCCTTGCCTTGGTGCCCGGCGACCGGCTCGTCGCGGTAGGCGGCCCCACGAAGGACGAGACCTTCTCCAACGTGGCATCGCTGGTGCAGGACAAGCCTGAAGTCACGCGTGATCCGGAGACGATCATCGCCCGGTCGCCGGACGTTATCGTCACCAGCCCGTTCTTCCCTACGGAAGGCGTCGAGGCGCTGTCGAGGCTCGGCATACCCGTGGTGCAGACGGCCCTGCAGCACGACCCCGAGGCGCGGATAGAGAACATCCTGCTCATCGGCTACATCCTCGGCGAGGAGGAGCGGGCGCTGGAGTTCGCCGACGAGGTGCGCGAACGGTACGATGCGGTCGTAGCGGCGACCGCAGGCGCCGGGCCTCGTCCTCGCGTCCTTGCGCTCACGCAGTACTCGGACCAGGTCTGGGTGGCAGGAGGCAACTCGACGGAGGGTGGAGTCATCACTGCGGCCGGCGGCATCAACGCGGCGGAAGAGGCGGGCGTCGACGGAAACCAGACCACGAGCCTGGAGGGGGTCATCGCGATGGACCCGGAGGTCATCATCATCCCGCAGCCTGCCGCGTTCGGCGCGGAAGACTTCCGGCAGAGCCTGCTCGCGAACGAGACGCTTGCGGAGGTGCCCGCGATCAGCAGCGGCGCTGTCCACGTGGTGGAGAGCAAGCACTTCACCACACTCTCCTACTGGAACATCCTGGGGGCCGAGGATCTCGTCCGCCTGCTGTGGGGCGACGACTTCGCGCAACTCTCTGCCACCCCCTTCAGCCTGCCGGAGTAGACGCTGATGCGCGAAGAAGGACCGCCCGCGGTCGTTACGGAAGACCTCTCCTACAGTATCGAGGAGAAGATGCTGCTGGACGGCGTGAGCCTGCGGGTTGAGCAGGGGCGGTTCGTCGGTATCATCGGCCCCAATGGAGCAGGGAAGTCCACGTTGCTGAGATCCCTCTCCGGCATACTGCGGCACGAGCACGGAGGGGTCTCCCTGGAGGGCGCTGACCTGCGTTCCATGTCTTCACGGGATGTCGCGGCCCGGCTGGCGCTCGTCCCCCAGATCGCGCCGTACACGCAGGGGTTCACGTCCTTCGAGCTCGTGCTCATGGGCAGGTACCCGCACCTGGGGCGCTTCCAGATAGAGGGAGGCGGGGACAACCGCATCGCCCTCGGTGTGATGCGCCAGACCGACACCGGACAGTTCGCCGACAGGACGCTCGATACCCTCTCCGGGGGGGAGCGCCAGCGGGTATTCGTGTCGCGCGCCCTGGCGCAGCAACCCCGCGTCCTGCTGTTGGACGAGCCGACGTCCAACCTGGACGTCTACCACCAGCTCAAGGTGCTGGACCTCGTGCGGCAGCTCGTGGACGACGGCCTGACTGCCATCGCTGCCATCCACGACCTGCACATGGCGGCGCGCTACTGCGACCGGCTGGTGCTGCTGACCGAGGGGCGCGTGCTTGCGGAGGGAACGCCCGAGGAGGTGCTGACTCCGGAAGCTGTCGAGTCCGCATTTGGCGTGCGGTGCACCGTCTACCGGGAACCGGCCACGGGAACGCTCGCGATCGGCCTGATCGGGACGGCGGACGCACACGGACCGCGGGAACAGGGCAACGGCGAGGTGGGCCGGTCCGCAGGGGCGCGACCGGCCGGGGCTGTCCCGCCGGCGGCGCAGCGATAGGGAGGAGGACGTGAACGAGCAGGGACCGGAGAGATCTGCCCACCCGGCCAGGCGCCGACGCGAACGGCACGGCCTCGTCATCGTCAACACGGGCGAGGGCAAAGGAAAGACAACGGCCGCGCTCGGCGTGCTCTTCCGCGCCTGGGGGCGGGACTTCCGCGTGCGGATGTTCCAGTTCATCAAGCACACGGGAGCGCGTTTCGGCGAGCAGCGGGCTGCCGAGCGGCTCGGCATACGCATCGAGGCCCTGGGCGACGGCTTCACGTGGTTATCGAAGGACATGGAGCGGACGACGGCCCTTGCAGTGGAGCAGTGGGGACGCTGCAGGGAAGCCATACTGCAGGGCGGCGAGGACATCATCATCCTGGACGAGTTCACCTACGCCATGCACTACGGCTGGGTGTCCGTCGACGAAGTCATCGAGACGCTGAAGCAACGGCCGGGCACGCTGCACGTCATCATCACCGGCCGGTACGCCCCGCAGGAGCTGATCGACTTCTCCGACCTCGTCACCGAGATGCGGATGGTCAAGCACCCGTACGAGACGCAGGGCATCAAGGCCCAGCAGGGCATCGAGTTCTAGCCATGGAACTCGACGATGTGCTGGCGCGCATCGGTCCGATTGACCCGCGCGCACAGCGGTCTGCTGAACTGCGGCAGCAACAACTCACCAAGCCTCCCGGCAGCCTGGGCCGGCTGGAGGAACTCTCCGTCCAACTGGCGGGCATATTCAGAACCGAACGACCCACGCCTCGGGGCAAGGCGGTCATCGTCGCCGCTGCCGACCACGGCGTGGTCGCGCAGGGCGTCACCGGCTATCCCCGGGAGGTCACCGCGCAGATGGTGCGCAACTTCCTTGAAGGCGGCGCTGCCGTCAACGTTATGGCACGGAAGGCGGGAGTCGACCTGGTGGTGGTCGACGCAGGGCTGGCCGCGCTGCTGCCGGAGCACCCCGGCCTCCGGGTCGCCAGGGCAGGGCGAGGTACCGCCGACATGACAAGGGGCCCGGCCATGTCGCGGGTGCAGGCCGAGCAGTGCCTCAACGCCGGGATCAGTCTCGCGCTGGAAGTGGCGGAGGACGGCGCGGACATCATCGGCGCTGGCGAGATGGGCATCGGCAACACCACTGCATCGAGCGCCATCACCGCAGCCCTGACCGGCAGGCCGCTCAACGAAACGACAGGCAGAGGGACAGGACGGAACGAAGCGGAGATGGCGCACAAGGTCGCCGTGGTGGAGCGTGCGTTGGAAGTGAACCAGTCCAACCCCGATGACGGCCTGGACGTGCTCGCGAAGGTCGGTGGGTTCGAGATCGGCGTGCTGGCAGGAGTCGTGTTGGGAGGCGCGCTCGCCCGTCGCGTGGTCGTGCTCGACGGCTTCGTGTCGACCGCCGCCGGGCTCATCGCGCATCGGTTGTGCCCCCACGTGGGCGGTTACCTTGTCGCCTCCCACCTGTCGGCGGAGCAAGGCCATCGCGTAGCGCTGGCCCACCTGGGGCTGCGTCCGCTCCTCGACCTGGGCATGAGACTCGGCGAGGGCACGGGCGCCGTGCTGGCGATGGGGCTGATCGAGACCGCCGCTGCCTGCCTCACGGAGATGGCGACCTTCGCCGAGGCCGGTGTGTCCGTGGGCGCGGATGGGGAGGCGGATTGAACAGTTTGCGGCTGGCTTTCGGGTTCCTCACAGTGCTGCCGCTCGCTCCTGTTGGCGCCGCGCGCATGGGACCCGCACGCGCGTACTTTCCGCTCGTGGGGCTGGCGCTGGGCGGCATCCTGGCCGGGCTCGATCTCGTGGCCCGGCAGGCGCTGCCACCCCTGGTGGTGAACGCATTGCTGGTCGTCGCGCTCCTCGTGCTGACGCGAGCCATACACACCGAGGGATTTCTGGACTCCTGCGACGGGCTGTTTGGCGGCCATGACCGCGCAAGGCGGCTGGAGATCCTGCGGGATAGCCACGTGGGCGCCTTCGCGGTGCTCGGCGGCGCGGGCCTGCTGCTGCTGAAATGGAGCCTCATCACGGGCGCGCCGGACGAGGAGCGCGCAGCGGTCCTGGTGCTGTTCCCCTGTATCTCGCGTTTCGGGATGCTGGCAACGATGGAAGCGTTCCCGTACGCCAGGGAACAGGGACTCGGCACGGCATTCGAAAACGGACGCAGCAGGTGGCAGGTCGTGGTCGCGTTCGCCACGGCCCTGGCCGCAAGCGGCCTGCTGCTCGGGTCAGCCGGGTTCGTGCTGCTTGGCGTGGCCGTCGTCGCGGCGCTGGCGATGGGCCGGTGGGTCACGGGGCTGTTGGGAGGCATGACCGGCGACACGTACGGGGCGGTGAACGAGGCCGGAGAAGTGGTCGTGCTGCTGACGGGCATCGTCCTCTTCCACTTCGCCGCGGGGTTGTTCGGAGCGCCCCTATGGTGACAGAAGGTTGGGAGACGGGCCGCTGGTACCTGGTGCGCCACGGGGAGACGGTGTGGAACAGGGACGGACGCATCCACGGTCACGTGGACGCGGAGCTCAACGAGCACGGCAGGCAGCAGATGCGTCGGATGGCAAGGAGGCTTGCGGATTGCAGGTTCTCGGCGGCCTACGCCAGCGACCTGGGGCGCGCTGTCGAAAGCGCGCGCATCATCGTCGAAGGGTACGGCGTCTCCGTCGAGACCGACCCGGACCTGCGGGAGTTCTCCTACGGTGCGTGGGAGGGGCTGACGCCCGAGGAGGCCGAGGCGCAGGACCCCGAAGCCTATGCCGAGCGGATGGCGCTGGAACCCGATGCCTTCGCTGCCCCAAATGGGGAGAACACGGCGCAACTGCTGCACCGGGTGCGGCGGTTCTGCGAGCGCATCGTGGCGCACCATGAACCCTCCGAGGACGTGCTGGTCGTAGCGCACGCGGGCTCGATACGCGCCCTCCTCGTCTGCCTGCTCGGTCTCCCGGATGACCGGTTCTGGCGGTTCACGGTCGACTGCGGCAGCCTCTCTGTCGTCCGCAGCCACCCCGACGGGCGCGTCCTCGAGCGGTGGAACGAGGTCCCCTGCGCCTCAGGCGGCGAAGGTTCGGAGGCATGAGCAAGCGGCTGACATTCATCCTGGGCGGCGTCCGTGCAGGGAAGAGCAGCTACGCCCAGCGGCTGGCAGAGGACGGCAGGCGCGTGCTCTTCGTGGCGACCGCCGAGGCGGGCGATGCCGAGATGGAAGCGCGCATCCGGACGCACCAGGAGAACCGCCCCGCGGAATGGGACACGCTCGAAGAGCCGCTCGACCTCGTCGAGGCGCTGATGCCGGTGCTCGACCGTTACGACACGGTTCTCCTCGACTGCCTGACGCTGTGGGTGAGCAACCTGCTCCTGAGCAACCAGGGACGCGACATCCCTGCTGAGGCCCGACGGCTGCTGGAGGTATGCCGGCGGAGTGAAGCGGCCTGGGTCGTCGTCAGCAACGAGGTGGGGCTCGGAGTCGTGCCCGCGAACGAACTGGGGCGGGCCTTCGCCGATGAGCTGGGCCGCGTGAACCAACTCGTCGCGGCGGAGGCGGACGTTGTTTTCTTCATGGCAGCAGGGTTGCCTCTGACCGTGAAGGAGCCTGCCGATCGGCAGTGCTGAACGGGGCCAGCCCTACAGGTAGCCCTGCTCCCTGTAGTAGCGCCGTGCTCCTTCGTGCAGCGGCGCGCCCGTGATGCCTTCGTCCCACTGGCGGTTTATGGGCCCCGTGAGCGACGACCAGTACGTCGGCCTGATCATCGGCAGGCCTCCGGCCTCGCCGTTGTCGTAGTCGATCTGGATCGAGGTCAGTTCGATGTCCCGTTTCTTGTCGTCGATGGCCTTCGCAAGCAGGTAGGCCAGCTCGTCGTCGAGGTCGGCGCGGCACGTGACCACGATGTGCGAGTCGTCCAGCGCGGTGAGCGTCCGGTCGATGCCGGGCACGAACCCCGCGGGCGTCACCTGGCGTCGCAGGCCCTTCGCTTCCAGCCGTTGCATGACCTCCTCGCTGATGTCGAGGAATCGGTAGCCGCGCGAGCCGACCCAGGGCCAGGCTGAGAAGTCGTACGCGCTGCCGTCGCCCCAGAACGCGTCGAGCTGCCCCGCGTCGTAGCGGGCCTTGGCGTCCCGCGCCGTGTGCTCCATCCGTCCGACCGAGCCGCCCCACTGCTCGATATCGGCGTAGCTGAAGCCGTACTCCTGGAGTACGACCTCGGCGCCGCTGCCGGCCATGTGCAGCACCGGCTTCTCCGCCACGAGCTGCTCGAACGACTCGATGCCCGTCCACGGGGCCATCGCGAAGAGGAAGCGGTCCTCCTGCGGGAGCCACGCGATGGTCCGCAGCCAGTCGTCCGGCTTCTCCCCGGCGAAGATTCCCGTGCCGGAGTACCGGTGCTCGTTGACGACCCACTTGGAGAAGACCACGTCGATCCTGCCGTTGGCGAGCGCACCCATGCCGCCGGGCCCGAGGACGTGCACCGTGGCATCGACCCGCTTCAGCTCGCTGAGCCCGCGGCCGATGGCCTGCGTGAACCTGAACTGCGTCGACCACGACGCTCCGAACCGGATGGCGGGTGCGGACTGCTGGCTCATCGTGTCCTCCTTGGGGAGCGGGCGGTCGGACCAAGAGGCTCATCGGGGCCGGACCGTGAGCTCCTTGGTCGGGTTCTTACGAGTAATCGACCGGGCGATCCTGAGCTTCTTGGTCGCCTTGGTCGGGGCGTTTTCAAGGCCGTGGTCTGCTTCCCGCGACCAAGGCGACCAAGAAGCTCATCGATCCATAAGTTTGCTCCCGTCGCCATAAGCCCTGTTTATGCCTGGGCCTGCCAGCCATAAATCCTGTCTATGGGTCGTGCCGGTGCGCAGGCCATGCGTCCAGCGTAGCTGATGGGAGCGGCGCCGCGTAAGGGGCGGATGTCGCATCCTCGGTATCGGCGCTCCGCCAACCCGGCCAGTGCCCTTTTCCTCAAGGAGAGGGGATCAGGCGCCCCACACGCCGCCGAGCGGGAGTGATCACCGCCCTGCGCTGAGCCGGGAGATGAGCGGCTCCGGGAGCCCCACCGCCTCCATGGCGCGCTGCACGGCGGCGATATCGTACGCGGCGCGGCGCAGCGCGAGCGTCTCCGCGTCGCTGTCGTAGACCGCGTACGCGGCGCGCGGGTCACGGTCGCGGGGCTGTCCCACACTTCCGGGGTTCACGACGAGACGCCCGCCGTCCCGTCCCACGGTCAGCCCGCCCGGACCCGGCACGGCCGCGCCGCGTCCGTCCTCGAACGCGAACTGCAGGTGCGTGTGGCCGACCAGCACGTCGCGCGTGTTGACGCGTTGGAGCGCGTCGACGGCGTCGGCGTGGCTGGTGAAGTACTTCCACACCGGGGCCCTTGTCCTGCCTTGACCGAGGTTGAAGCCCT
>JAPOOH010000100.1 GCA_026713505.1 Chloroflexota bacterium
ATGAGGTGGGCCGAGCGCTATGAGGAAGACCGCAGGAAGCTGAACGAACTCTATGAGTGGCTGGGCATCGCACAGGACACGCCGATTGCCCAGGTCATAGGCGCGACGAGCGGGATAACGCTCACGGGCGACCGGGAGACCTCCTCTCCGAAGAGCAGACCGGCCCTGCTGTCGTATATCGGCGGCTGACGGCACCTGCCATCGGGCTTTTTCTATTTGGAATCGGCGCAAAGACGCCGGGAAAGGAGAACTGCTATGCAGAAGCAGATCAGGTCCGCAAGGGTATTCACGCTCGGTTTCATCGGTGAGACCGAGGTCAACGAGGGCAGCGGCGATTGCCTCGCACTCGGTGTAGGCAGCTACGGCGACACCGTGGCCGTCGTCGCCCCGTCCGACTCGCCCGCGCTCGAACTCCTGCGCGAGGAGCTGGAGAGCAGCCCTATGGGATTCGTCAGTGTCATCGCGCTGACGGGGCAGATGATAACCAACAGGAAGGAACTGACCGACATCGAGGAGATGGCGGGTCGCCAGGTTGACTTTGCCCTGCGGAGGATATTCTCTGTCAGCTTCCACGACGGCGACGAGAACAGGGTTGACGTCAGGGTTAGTAGGCTCGGCGTGCTCTCCGCCAGGACGCTAGCACGTTTCGAGAAGGTCGTGCTGCGGGACTTCTACTGCGTGAACTGCCGCAACGCCGGCGACGAGGACTGTCGCAGGACGGTTGCCGCGGGAGACATGGAAGAGGTGGACGTAAGCGGCCGCACGATAACCATAGCGGGCTGCCCGAAGTGCGACGCCATCATGACGCGCACTGGCGGTATAGAGGTCCGCAGGGAGATGCATCGCGGACTTGGGGAGCGCAAGCTCGTCTTCGAGCCGCCGTCGCACGCCTACTGCTTCAGCTGCAGGCGCGAGGTGCCGATGATCTGGACGAAGGCGATGCGCTACTCCGACAGCCAACCACGTCCCTCCTACCGGGGGAACTGCGCGAGCTGTTTGGCGATGGTCGGCACGCCCTGGCAGCGTACGAAGCTCCTTCCGATCAAGGCGAAGACACTGGAGAAGCTCGTCGAAGGGGCGAGGAAGGCCGAGGATGCTCTCTTCGAGCGGCGCATGGCGGCCGCTGAGGAAAGGCACAGAGTTGCGTCGGAGAAGAAGACGAGACGTGAGGAGATACGGTTTCAGGATGCTATGGCGCGGCTGAGACGGCAGTACAAGGTGGCATAAGAAAGAGCGACACCAAGAGGATTTAATGGCGTCGCTCTCAGCAAGTCCGGCCCCGCAGCTCAATGGAACTGAGCGTCTCTCCGTAACAGGGGAGAGCGGGATTGAATCCCATCGGGGCCTCCAAGCTAATTGTAACAGAAGAAGAGGAACGAATTATGCCGAAGAAGAGAATTTACAAACGCAGAATGCCGGGCAACAGCAAGAAGTCTCCGGAGCAGAAAATTCTGGAGTACATGCTCGGGCTGAAGGAAGAGGTCCTGAATCGGGAGGTGTTGCCCTGGGACTCCGGCAGGCTTGGACACCTGCCGTACAACCCGTTCACGAACCACCAGTACGGCGGCTCGTTCAACCAGTTCATGCTGCAGGTGCGCGCCTTCGGCACCGGATGGACGGACCCGCGCTTCGTGACGAAGGGCAAGGCGAAGGAACTCAGGGCCGACTTCCGCGGCCAGCGCATGACGCAACTCTGGTATCCGATGCAGCGGAAGAAGCTCAACGAGGACACAGGAGAGGAAGAGGTGGCCGGCGTGTACTACCGCCCGTTCTTCGTGTTCAACGTCGAGCAGTTCGCGAACCTCGATGCGCTCGACATTCCGCCTCTCCAGGTGTCGGACTGGGGCGATACGCCGGCTGCCGAGCGCATCGAGGCCGTCCAGGAGCACATGCTGGCGAACTTCAAAGTGCCGCCCGCGATGCGCGAGGAGGCGATGATACGCGCTCCGTACTACCGGCCCTCGACTCACGAGGTTGTGCTGCCTCCGACAAGAGAGTACCGAAAGCCGGAGCGGTTCACGCAGTCGATGATCCACGAGCTGGTACATGCGACTGGGGCTTCCAGTGAGCTGGGACGCTTCAAGCGAGGCGAGTACGGCGAGCCATGCTCTCCAAAAGGAAGAGAATACGCCTACGAGGAGATGGTGACTCAGTTTGCCACTGCCTCGCTTCTCACTCAGTACGGCTTCGCTCATGAGCGAAAGACCAGTGCAGACTACATCGTCAGCTGGTACAGGACAATCGAGGACAGGCCGGATCTGCTGGGTAGGGCGATCAGGGAAGCTATGACGGTGATCCGGTACGTTAATGAGGACAATCCCCTGCCGAATGCTACGGACTTCGGGGAGGAGGAGGTGGTGCTACAGGAGGCTGCCTAAACGCAGTGACAACAAATCAGCAATCAAAGCCCCGGTGCAAATGTGCATCGGGGCTATTTATTTGGCGAAGAGCCCGAAAGGGTGGAAAGGAAAAGCCATGATGGGAACGAATGACACGAAGACGAAGGAAATGGTGGCCTCGCTGTACGGACCCGAGCCGGTTGCCTCTGCGCCGGTGCCGACTGCCGTTGCTCCGGAGCGCACTGCCCCCGCGCCGGTGGCCGTCTCGGAGGAGAAGAGGGACCTCTCGCTCGACAGGCCGAACGTCAGGGCGGTTGTGAGCATGGAAGTGCGCATGTCCGGCATCGACCAGTGCATGCGCCGCCTTGCCTACGAGGCAAAGGAGATCGAGCCGAGTGACGAGATCCCGACGCGCAACCGCGCGCTGATGGAGATGGGCAATTACCTGGAGCCTCTGGTGAAGCAGCTGATGCGAGAGGACGGCTGGGAAGTTGCGAACGAAGAGGCCGTGGAGCTGCCGCACGGCAGGATCATCCTTACGGGGCATCCTGACGGTGTCGCTCGCCACCCTGTGAAGACGTCGGGCGCACCTGCCGTGATAGAGGTCAAGACGCGGTCGGTGTCGATGGCGGAATACGCGTGGGAGGTTGGCGTCGAGCGCACGCATCCGGAATCGGTGCGGCAGGCGGCGCTGTACAGCATGGCGCTGTTCGGTGAGGTCAGGGATGTCGTGGTTGTGACGATGGCCCGCGATTCCGGCGAGTACAAGGCCGAGCGGATACCGGCTGATCGCGCTAAGGAGGCGTTCGACGGCGCTATGAAGCGCGTTACCGAGATCGGCCGCATGGTGCTGAGGGGTGAGATACCGGAGCCGGAGCGTCCTCAGGGAGACTCCCACTGCCAGTCCTGCCCCTTCCGGACCCTGTGCGGAAACGCCGAGATGCCTGAGAACCCCGGCGAGGGCGGTCTCACCGACGAGGAGCTTGAGGCGCAGCTGAAGGCGTGGATCGACGCGAACTCCAGCGCACCGAAGACCAGCTCTCCGGCGACGAAGGCGAAGAAAGCCGCGTCCGAGACTATCAAGGCGCATCTCGTCTCGACGGGCGAGTTGGCCGGAGAGATGGTGATCGACGGCAAGGGATGGAACATGAAGGTCTCCGAGAAACCGGCCGTCAGCATCGATATGGATGCCTTCAACGAGCTTGTCGCGCCAGAGGTCCGCGAGCAGGTGGTGCTGGAGACGGTGCGGCGCACGCTCAGGATCACACCTGTGAAGAAGAAGTAACAGATCGGGGCAGCCTGAGATGAATATAAGCTGCCCCGATGCGGAAAGGGTGCGGGATTGAGAGAACCCCGCGCCCATTCAGGGCATCCCAGAAAGGAATCCGGAAA
>JAPOOH010000101.1 GCA_026713505.1 Chloroflexota bacterium
GCCGGGGCTGGACGTGCGCCGGACGCTTCGGCATAACGCCCGATACGGCGGCGAGCTCGTGCGGCTGGAGACGCGGCGCCGCAAGCAGAAGCCGCGCAGGCTGGTGGTTGTCTGCGACGTGAGCGGCTCCATGGAGCGGTACACCCGGATGCTGCTGCACTTCATCCACAGCCTCTACGCGGGGCTGGACAACCGTATCGAGGCGTTCCTGTTCGCCACGCGGCTCACCCGCATCACGAAGCACCTGGGGCAGCGCGACATCGACCGCGCCGTATCGGAGGTAGCGAAGGCCGTGCCGGACTGGTCCGGCGGCACGCGCATAGGCGACGTGCTCAAGGAGTTCAACTTCCGCTGGGCGCGGCGAACGCTCGGCTGGGGCTCCATCGTCCTCATCGTGTCTGACGGCTGGGACCGCGGCGAGCCGGAGCTGCTCGGGCAGGAGATGGCGCGGCTCCAGCGGAGCTGTAGCCGGCTCATCTGGCTGAACCCGCTTGCGGGCAACGAGGACTACGAGCCGCTGACGGTGGGGATGCAGGCCGCCGCGCCGTACATCGACGACCTGCTGCCGGTGAACAACCTCGCCGCCCTGTTCGATCTTGCCGAGCACCTGAACAACCTCTCGCAGAGCCGTCCGGTGCGTCATCAGCACACGTCGCGCCCTGTCGAGGAGGAAGCGCCGGTCACCGCGTCGGCAGCGCCGCAGCAGCGCTCGTGGCACGCAAGCGCGAACCCCACGTTCCGCCATCCCATGTGGGGTCGCGGGGAGCCGCGGAACGGGGGGTGAATCGCTCACGCCGAGGGATAGAACCCCTTCTCGTACCAAGGGGTGAGGTCGCTGCCGAACCACTCTGTGGGGATCTCTTGGCCGACGCCGGCCTCAACCGCTTTGCGGTAGATGAGCGCGCCCGCCGCCGCCATCTGAATCCCCATACCGGTGCTGTTCTTGTAGTAGACGATGTCGCCGGGCTGCGCCTCGAGTGTGGTCGTGCCGGCAACCACTTCGCCCAGCGTGCAGATCCTGTCCCACGAGACCAGCCCCTGCTCGATGGGGTCGAGCAGTTCGATCTGGTTGTTCGAATGCACGCTGTCGCGGTCGTTGATGCAGATGAATGCGCTGCGGGCGAACGTCGTGTCGTCCACCTCAGACTTCTTGAAGTTGGCGTCGCTGTTCTGCAACGAGATCACGAACTGCCCCGGCTCCAGCCACTCGCCGTCGAAGACCGGCTTGCCGCTCACGTAGCCCGCGTTGGTCGCGCAGCACACGATCTCCGTGCCCTCCATCGCCTCGCGAGGGTTGTCGACGGGCGTGACCTCGATCTCCAGCTGCTGCGACATCTCGCTGGCGAACTCCTCGCGGTGCTCCTTCGTGGGGCTGTACACCTTCACGCTACGAACCGGACGCACCTGCACGAGCGCCTCCAGGTCCGTTCGCGCCAGCTTGCCGCTGCCGAACATGCCGACCGTCTGCGCGTTCGGCGGCGCGAGGTATTTCGCCGCGACACCCGATGTCGCGCCGACACGTATCCCGGAGAGGTAGAACTCGTGGATGAATGCGAGCGGCTGCCCCGTCTGCATGTCGATCAGGACGATGAAGCCCCAGTTGCGGTTGTCGAACTTGGGCGAGCGCCCTCCCTGAGCGTTCGGCCTCGTGCTGCGCGCGCTGCCGCCTATGCGTATCGCGGCGGTGTCGTACGACGGCGTCGTGCCGATGTGGATGGTGGAGCCGTACACCTTGCCGGCATCGGTCGTGGGACTGATGTAGCGGATGCGGGGGATGTTCACGGCCCCGCTGAGGGCGTGGTCGCGGTAGGCCGTCTCCATCGCCTCGAGGCAGTCGGCCATCGGGTGTACCCGTGCGACGTCTTCGTCGCTCAACACCAGCGTCATGCTTTCCTCCTCTTGTGGTCCTGCTTGCTCATCCAAACTGACTCATGCCTATGGCATGAGCGGCGTCGGCGAGCCTCTGGTCGAAGGTCTTGATCTCCCGCACTCCGCGCCGCCTGCAGCTGGCCAAGTGGCACAGGTCTCTCGCCGCGAGGAAGGGTCGCTGGGCGTACAACTGCCGAGCCAACGCAATATCCGCTTCCTCCAAGGGCCACACGTCGACGCCTGCTCCCTCAATCAACGCCATCGCCGCATCCAAGGTCTGAGACCTGCGCACGGGCAGGTAGGCGTGAAGGAGTTCCTGTAATACCTCAGCTGAGGTGTACAGGGCAGTATTGCTCTGGTTGCACTCCTGGAAGAACCCTCGCGCCTGCTCTTTCAGCGGATGTGGGCTCCCAACGGCATACATGAAAACGTTTGTATCAACGAAGATCACGAATCCGCCCCTCCGGCGGAGCGTGACCTGCCGATTATTTCGAGGTGCTCGCTCCACTCAGGCTCAGTCTCAGGACCATCCAGCGCATCACACCAGCGGAAGAACTCCTCCAACTCATCAGGAGAGGAGAACTGTCGCCGCTGCTCTTCAACCCGCGCCTGAGCAGCGGCCCGCAGCCACGCGCTGAAAGTCATGCCCTCCCGCTTTGCCTGGCGGACAAACCGCTCCCTGTCCTGGTCAGGGATGATGAGCTGCACTCTCGCCATGGGCAGTTTCGCTCTCTCTTCACAGAAAATGTGTATTAAGGATACACACCTTTAGTGGCACAGTCAATCACGCTCCGCCCCGGCGAACGTGTGCCATGCCCCTTCGCGAGCGATACTCGCGCCTCCTCTGATCAGACGTGCTGGTCCACAAGGACGGGGTTGCCGTCCGGGTCGATCGCCACGAAACTGGCCGGCCCTGTGCCGTCCTCGTCCGCTTCGCTCACCAGCTGCACGCCTCTTGCCTTCAGTTGTCGCTGCAGCTCACGCACGTCCGTAAAGGCGCCCAGCGGCCGAGCCTGGCTGTCCCAGCCGGGATTGAACGTGAGGATGTTCGTCTCGAACATCCCCTGGAAGAGACCGATGGTATGGTCGCCGTTCCTGAGTATCTGCCAGCCCTCGGAAGGGTCGCCCCCGACGACCTCGAACCCGAACTGCTCGTAGAAGTCCCTGGAAGCGGCGATATCCGCCACGGCCAGGCTGATAGAGAATGCGCCGAGTTCCATCTATCTCTTCTCTCCTCTTGTCAGCGACCCGTTAGGCACACCCTAGTTGCGGTGCGGCAGGATGACGGTCTTCACCTCGCGAAAGTCGGCCATGGCGTGCAGGGCGTCGGACGTCTCTTCGAGTGAGTACGGGCGCGATAGCATACGCGCGAACGGCACCGACGCGCTCCGCGTCCGCAGGAACTCGAGCGCCTGGTTGTAATGCCGGCCCTCGCCGGAGCGAACGCCCACGATCGTCACCTGCTGCCCGAAGCCGTTGAGGGAGATCGGCCCGCCTCCACCTCCGATGGAGAGGTAGCGCCCTCCCGGTCGCAGGAAGCCCAGCCCCTCAGGAATGACCACGTACGACACGCACTGGATGGCCACGTCCGCGCCGCGTCCGCCGGTGCGCTCCAAAACCCACTCATGCCGGTCCTTCGCGTCGGGCATCTCGCCGATGTCCAACGTTTCGTCTGCGCCCCACGCCTTGGCGACCTCCAGCCTCACGGGGGGCGCGCCGATCACGAGCACGCGGCCGGCGCCGCGGTCGCGCGCGACTGCGGAAGCGTACAGCCCGACGGGCCCCGACCCCTGCACGACGACGGTGTCGTGGGGGTAGATCGGACCGAGTCGCTCGAAGCAGTGCATCACCGTGCGGAGCGCGCAGGCGGAGGAGGCCGCCTGCGGTGACGTCACCTCATCCGGAATAGGGATGATGGCCGTTCCCGGCGGGATGTAGTGGTACTCCGCGCAGCCTCCCAGCAGGTACGGCGGCCGGTCGGCGCGCCCGCGCCCGAACCGGATGCTGTCGTCGCAGAGCGAGGGCTGGTTCGCGACTGAGCAGTAGAAGCAGTGCCCGCAGAAACGGTACGCGGAGACGATGCGGTCGCCCTCCTTGAGCTGCCTGCCGTGCACGTTGTAACGCTCGCCGTTGATCGCCACTATGCGTCCCGCGGTCTCGTGTCCGGGGATGTAGGGCAGCATGCCCGGGTTTGCGGCGTCGTGCCAGATGTGCACGTCCGTCCCGCAGAGCGTCGCGGCCTCGACCTCCACCAGCATGCCTGTCGGCTCCAGATCGGGCATCTGGACGTCGCGCATCTCGGTCGGCTCGTTGAATCCCGTGATCACTGCAGCCTTGCACGTCTCCATGGCGTCACCTCCGCTTTCTGTTGCTGTTCAAGTCCTCCGCCGGTACTTTATCCCACCGAATCCCTTCTCGTGCGAGCTGCCTACCCGGTTGTGAACCGCGCCGCCTCCTCGGAGCCGCCCGTTGCGTCCCCTTCGCTGTACGAGTGCGCTCCCGTCCCGGCGAGCGCGCCGCCCTGCACGATGAGGTACTCCTCCCTGATCGCTCGTCCGTCGAACCAGCACTCCAGTATCTCGCGGACCCCCGCGGCGTAGCGGGCCTGAGCCGAAAGCGACGTGCCCGACGTGTGCGGCGTCATCGCGTGGTTGGGCATGGTCCGCCACGGATGGTCGTTCGGGGGCGGCTGAGGGAACCAGACGTCACCCGCGTAGCCGGCCAGTTGACCGCTCTCCAGCGCCCTGACGATGGCGTCCCGGTCGCAGATCTTCCCGCGGGCGGTATTCACGATGTACGACCCGCGCTTCATCCTGCCGATCAGCTCGTCATTGAAGATGTGCTCGGTCTCCGCGTGCAGGGGGCAGTGGATGCTGACCACGTCGCAGACGCTCACCAGCGACTCAACGGACTCGTGGAAGGTCAGCCCGAGCTCCTGCTCAACATCGGCGGAGAGCCGGTGCCTGTCCGTGTAGTGAAGGTTCACGTCGAAGGGTTTCATCCTCCTCAGCACGCCGAGTCCGATCCTGCCGGCTGCGACCACGCCCACGTCCATCCCCTCGATGTCGTACGAGCGGGAGACCGCATCGGCGATTTTCCAGCCGCCTCTCACGACCCAGCCATACTGGGGGATGTAGTCCCTGACGAGGGCCAGCATCTGCATCACCGCGTGCTCCGCGACGCTCACGCTGTTGCACCACGTCACCTCGCACACGGTGATGCCCCTGTCGATGGCGGACCTGAGGTCGACGTGGTCGGAACCGATGCCGGCGGTGATGGCCAGCTTGAGCCGCGGCGCCTTCTCGATGCGCTCGGCGGTCAGGTATCCGGGCCAGAACGGCTGGGAGATGACGATGTCCGCGTCGGGTAGCTCCCGCTCGAAGACCGAATCGGGGCCGTCCTTGTCCGAGGTCACCACGAATCGGCACCCCCGCTCGGTGAGGAACCGCTCCAGCCCAAGTCCCCCCGAAACAGAGCCCAGGAGATGTCCCGGCGTGAAATCCCTGGCGGCAGGCGAAGGCAGCGTCTGGCCGTCCGGATAGTGCGTGAGCGTGGGAATCTCTTCGCGCGCGTAGACGGGTGGGAACCCGGCCACCGGATCGTCGTACAGCACGCAAAGCACTTTCCGGAAAGAAGCGGTGACCATGCCACACCTCCGAGGTCTGATCGAGCACAGTGTATGCGGGGGTTGCGTGCAGCGATACTGACCGGACGTGAGGCGCCCTGAGGCTCGACGGGGCCGCGTTCCCTTCTACCGCGTCCCCGGAGGGCCCACGCGTACCGTGATGATGTCCGAGCCGTGGAACTGCTGGTGCCGCACGGACGATGCGTAGCGCCGCAGCAGACGGAGCGAAATCTCGTTCTCCGTCACGGTCTCCTCGTCGTGCTGCTGCATCTGCCGGATGCGGTCCTCCAGGTTCTCCTCGTCTCCCCCGCCGATGAACTCCAGGTCCGCGATGGGCCCGTCGCTCGACGCCAGCACGACCAGCCGCCGCGTCTCCTTTTCCTCGTCCTCGTCCGACAGGTCCAGCGTCAGGTCAAGCGGAGCGAGCGTCAGCAGCGTCTCTTCCGCCACCGCGCTCAGCCGTTCCTTCATCGGTTGGTCCCACCCCCGGCTCTCCGCGAACCGCTCCGTGAAGGCGAAGAGGTCCGGCAGCACATCGGCGTCGAGGTGGGACTCGAAGCGCATCCGCCGCTTCTTCGTGACCTCCAGGAACACGATCATCACGATGGCGGCGAGCCCTCCGGTGGTGATCCCGCTCTTCACGAGCGTCCTCAGCACCGGGTCGAGGTTCGGCAGTGTAAAGAGGTCGAACTGGAACGCGGCCGCTATCCAGAATGAGAGGCCCGCGACAATGAGCTTCTGCCGGTTGCGCTCGGCGTTGATCACCGTCAGCGCGCCGTCCACGAACAGGACGCCCGTCACGAGGATCAGGTAGCCGGTCATCACCGGCCCCGGCAGGCTGCTGAGCAATCCGGACACCTTCGGGAAGAACGCCACGGCGATGAAGGCGGCGCCGATGACGTAGCCCATCCTGCGAGAAGCGACGCCCGTGACCTGGATGAAGGGGGTGATGCCCGGGTTCACGGCGTTCGGCACGGCTCCTCCAAGGCCCGCCAGGAGGTTGCTTACGCCACCCCCGGCCAGCGCGCCCTGCACCTGCCGGAAATCGATCGCCTTGACCTCGCGCTGGGAGATGCGCTGGTGTGTTATCGCCTCCGCGTTCACCTGGATGGCGATGATGACGCCCAGGAACAGGAACGCCGGCAGCAGCGTCCAGAACTGCACGCCCAGGTCCAGCTCCAGCCCCGGCCACTCGGACGGCAGCCCCACCCAGGCGGACTGCGTGATCCGGCTCGTGTCGAATATCCCGAACGCTGCGGCAACGACACAGCCCACGGCTATGCCGATCATCGGGGCCCACAGCCGCCATAGCGCGCTGCCGCGCAGGGTGAGCGCCGCGACCACCGTCAGTGTCGCGAGCGCGGTCAGCGGCGCCGCTACAGGGTCCTCCTGCGCTGCGCCGTCCAGCAGGTCGAACACGACCGACGCCAGGGTGATGGAGAGGATCATCATCACCGTGCCGCTGACGACAGGCGTGACGAGCCGCCGCAGGATGAACAGCCACCGGGCGACGATGAACTGGAATACCGCCGAGGCAAGCACCAGCGTAGTCAGCGTCGCAGGGCCGCCGTCCACCACCGCCGTTATGCAGAAGGGGATGGCGAAGGCCGCTGTGAAGAACGGCATCACCGCGCCCGCGCCCACGGGGCCCAGGCGGCGCACCTGGACCAACGTGGAGAGGCCCACGACCACCAGCGACGCGAAGACCATCCACGCCACGTAGGACTCGCCCCTGCCCGATGCCTCGGCCACGATGACGGGCGTCACGAGCAGGGTAGCCGAGGCGATCATGCCGAACTGCAAGCCGAATCCAAGCGAGGTCCGCCAGGGTGGATTCTCGTGCGTTTCGTAACGGGGGTTCTGCGTTGCCGCTGCCAGAGGTCGCCTCCGGGGCCGGTTGATACAGCGGCACAACCTTACTACGAACGCGGCCGCACCTACACCCCTCCATGAGGCCCCGTGGCATTGCGATGTTACCGAGGCCGAAGCTCCCCAGCCGCCCTCGTCAGCGCCGCGCCGTACAGGAAGATCATGCCCGCCGCGTACCCCCACATCAACAGCAGGACGAAGGAAGCGATGGGCCCGTACACCGCGCTCCGTTGCCCGGCCAGCGCGGTGAACCAGAAGAACAGGTGTTTGCCCGCCTCGAACAGCAGGATGGCTGTCACCGCCCCGTACATGGCGTTGCGCCACTCCACGCGGGCGTTCGGCATGAGGTAGTACACCAACACGAAGAGCGCCATCGTCAGCAACGCGGGCAGCAGCGCCGAAACAGCGCCCAGCGCAAGGATGACGACGACGGAGAGCGCCCCGACCGACTCGGCTATCCCCTCGCTGAAACGCACCGCCAGTTGGAGTGAAGCAGTGAGCCCCACCGACAGCAGGAACAGGAGCACGATGATCGTCGTGAGCGTCACTTGCAGAACGGTTATGCGAAACACCTTCTGCGTCTCAACGCCGAACACCCTGTTCACCGCCCGTGTCGCGGCCATGAACAGTCCGTTCGCTCCCATGACGATGCTGACGAACGCCACCAGCCCGATGGCCAGGGAACCGTCGAGCAGGTTCGCCACCGCGTCCTCTATCAAGCCCTGCGACGTGGGGAAGTAGTAGAGGAGGGTCGCCGTCAGCGTATCCCTGATCGCCTCGGGCTCGCCGAAGACCGCTATCGCCATGATGGTCAGCGCCACGGCCGGGAGGAGCGACAGGATCGTGAAATAGGCGAGCGAGCCCGCGAGGTCGATGCCTCCCGCCTCCAGCAGGAGCCGCACCGCCCTCACCATGGCCGCGCCACGCCAGGCCCCTTTCTTCTTGGGCAACTCGCGCGATAGCCGCCGAAGCCTCGCTTGTCTGCGTTTCAACCGGGCGCTTCCACTGACGTGTCCGTCCAGACGACGATTCTACGCCCCTGCACCTCCGGCGCGCCTCATTGCGTCGCATGGTTGTGCCGCGCATCCTTCACCGGCGCATCTTGACTTTCCGAAAGCGGAACCTATACTCGCCAAAGAGCATCTGAATCCGGCATATGCTGCCGTACAGGCACCGAAACGCGGGCAACGAGGGGGAATGCCTATGCGAACTGAGGAAGAACTGGAACTGGTAAGGGTTGGACCCGGCACTCCCTCCGGGGAGGTATTCCGCCGCTACTGGCTGCCTGTGGAGGTCTCAGCGAACCTTGGCGGTGCGCAGGGGAACTCGTTCTCGGGAGCTCGCAACCCCATCAGGGTGAAGATGCTTGGGGAGAACCTGCTGCTTTTCCGGGACTCCTGCCGGCGCCCGCATCTGCTGTTCGAGCACTGCGCTCATCGCGGCACATCGCTGTTCTACGGCCGCGTCGAGGGCGACTGTATCCGCTGCCTCTACCACGGTTGGCTGTACGACGGCGATGGCAATGTGGTGGAGATGCCGGGAGAACCCCCGGACAGCCGGTTCAACGAGAAGGTCAAACAGCCTGCCTATCCCTGTGTGGAAGTAGGCGGCCTGATCTTCGCCTACATGGGGCCGCCGGCCCTGATGCCAGTCTTCCCCCGGTACCATCAGCTCTTCTCCACCAGGGGCATCCGCGTCAACGGCAACGGCGGCTACACGGAGCACTGCAACGTCTTCCAGTCGCTGCACGACAACAATCTGGACCCGTGGCACGGCGAGATAGCGCACGGATGGTTCCGGTCGACCCCCATAGAGGGGACCATGCACTGGGGCGGCAACGGGGAGCTTGCAACTCCGCTCAAGTTCGAACGCACGCCCTGGGGCACGCGCATGGTCGTCCTCAAGACCAAGTACGAACACCCCGCCGCATACGAATACCACGAGACCCATACCGTCTGGCCCGCGCAACGCTGCAACTTCTCGGGCGCCCGCTCGATGAAATGGGCGATTCCCGTCGACGACATCCACACGCGCTGGTTCACCGTCGATTTCTTCCCCTTCGACGCCGATGGCAACCTGCCTCGGGAAGCCCAGCGGGCAGTCGAACAGATGAACAACCCCATGCCAAACAGCGGCCACGCCAATGACCTGCCA
>JAPOOH010000102.1 GCA_026713505.1 Chloroflexota bacterium
ATAGGACTGGACGTTGCAGTGGCACCGGGCGAGGACTCCAGTCCCGGCATCGAGCTCGAGTTCCCCGAGCCCGGCGTCTTCCGCCTCTACGACTCCACCGACCCGGACCACACCAAGGGCAACTTCTTCATCATCGTCGCCGTTCCTCCGACCGGCCAGCCGGCAACCTTCACGCTCGACGAACTCCGGATACGCGACGACGTGTGGGAGCTCCGCATGGGCGCCACTGCCCACTGGGGCTACGACGTGGAACAGCGCGTCCGCACCGACGAGGTCGGCGACATCCGGGTCGCCATCAATGCAGGTGACAAGATCGTCCTCCCGGACGGCCTCACCGGCAGCAGCGGCAACGCCGCCACCTATAACGTCACCATCGATGAGATAGGACTGGACGTTGCAGTGGCGCCGGGCGAGGACTCCAGTCCCGGCATCGAGCTCGAGTTCCCCGAGCCCGGCGTCTTCCGTCTCTACGACTCCACCGACCCGGACCACACCAAGGGCAACTTCTTCATCATCGTCCAGTAGGCCCGCGGTCCAAGCTGACGCTGAAGGGCGCCTCTGCCAACTGCCCCAGGGCACGCGGCAGGGGCGCCTTCGTTTTCGAGGCGAAGAACGCTCGCGCGGCGCGGCTGGGTTCAGCCCGCGACGAAGCGGGAGAACGCCTCGTTGCCGAGGAGGCGTCCACCCTCGGTGAGACGCAATGCGCCGCCGGCCCACTCCAGCAGGCCGAGGTCTATGCACTCCGCCGTGGGGCCGGGGAAGGCTCCGGCGATGGCATCGCCGAAGCGCTCGCGGAACGCGGCGTCGGCGACGCCCGCGTTCAGACGCAGGCCCATCATCATCGTCTCGGCCATCGCGTCGCGGCGGCTCACGGCCTCGCAGTAGCCGGTCGCGGCGGCAGTGGCGATGGCGTCGACGGCCAACGTACCGGCGGCGGCCCAGGCGTCAACGCGCTGGATGTAGGCGCGCGGCGGGTTGACGTTGGCGAAGCGCACGCCGAACGCGTCCAGCGCGCCGACCTTGTAGAGGTAGCTGTGCGCGCCGGGGCCGACGCCGAGGTACGGCAGGCTGCGCCAGTAGGCGAGGTTGTGCCCGCTCTCCCGGCCCGGCCTCGCCCAGTTGGATATCTCGTACTGATCCATGCCCGCCTCCGCGAGCATGCTCTGCGCCCGGAGGTACATCTCCGCTGCGAGGTCTGAGTCGGGCTCCGGCGTCCTGCCGAGGCGCACATCCGCTTCCAGCGGCGTGCCGGGCTCCAGCGTGAGCGCGTAGACGGAGAGGTGATCGGTCTCGAGCCGCACGGCCTCTTCCAGCGAGCGCTCCCAGGAGGCGGCAGACTGCTCCGGCAGGCCGAACATGAGGTCCAGGCTCACGTTGTCGAAGCCTGCCCTCCGCGCGCCGCGCACGGCTTCCCTGGCGCGTTGGGCATCGTGGCGGCGTCCGAGCATCGCCAGCTCGGCGTCATCGAACGATTGCACGCCGATGGAGACGCGGTTGAAGCCGGCGCGGCGCATGGCGAGCAGCCGCTCGGGTGTGCAATCGCCGGGGTTCGCCTCCGCCGTCGTTTCGACGGCCTCTGGCAGAACGAACGCGCTGCGTATCGCGTCCATCAGGCGTTGGAGGTCGTCGGGCGGGAGGTAGGACGGCGTGCCGCCGCCGAAGAAGACGCTGGCGAGCGTCGGCCTGCCGAGCCACGCGCCCCACTGCTCGATCTCCCGCGCGAGCGCCGCCACGTAGGACGGGATGAGTGCCTCGATGCCCGCGTAGGTATTGAAGTCGCAGTAGGGGCACTTGGACTCGCAGAAGGGGATATGGACGTAGAGAGCGAGCGCGCCGCTTGGCTGGAGGGTGTGCTGCATTGCGCCCGCGCCGTTCACAGCCCTGCCCTGCTAGACGTTGAACAGGAAGTTGACGACATCGCCGTCGCGCATCACGTACGTCTTGCCCTCGGTGCGGAGAAGCGCCTGCTTGCGCGCCTCGGCGATGCTCCGTGTGCGGGCGAGGTCGTCGTAGGTGACGACCTCGGCGCGGATGAAGCCGCGCTGGATGTCGGAGTGGATCTTGCCCGCCGCCTCCACGGCGCTCATGCCCTTGGTGATCGTCCAGGCGCGCGTCTCGTCCTCGCCGGTGGTCAGGAACGAGATTAGGCCGAGCAGATCGTAGGAGATATTGATCATGCGGTCCAGGCCCGGCTCGCCCGCGCCGAGCGACTCGCGAAACTCGGCCTCGTCCTCCGGTTCCATCTGAGCGAGGTCGGCCTCCAACTTGCCGCAGAGCGCCGCGGCGCCAACGCCCGGACGCCCGAGTCGGTCGCGCATCTCCGCCTCTATCGTGGCCACGTCCCCTATGGCGTCCTCGCCGATGTTGAAGACCACGATGAGCGGCTTCGCGGTGAGCAGCTGGAAGTTCTCCAGGTACGGCTTCGCCTCAGACGGCAGGTCCTGCTCGCGGACGGGGACCTCCTCCTCCAGGCCGGCCCGTATGAGACCGAGGACCTGCTGCTCGCGCGTCAGCTGGTCGCGCTCCGCCTGCCGCGCCGAGCGCAGTTGCGAGGCGATGCGCTCCTGCCGCCGTTCGAGGATCGCGAGGTCGGAGAAGGTGAGTTCCAGTTGCAGCGTCGCGGTGTCGCGGTAGGGGTCGACGGTCTCCTGTACGTGCGGCACTGACGGGTCGTCGAACGCCCGCGCCACGAGCAGGAGAGCATCGCAGCGCTGGAGGAGATTGAGGTACTCGCCGCCGATGCCTCTCGTCTTGCCGAATCCCTCCGGCGCGGCGGGGATGTCGATGTACTCCACCTCCGCGTGGACGATCCGTTTCGGTCTGGATATCTCGGCGAGGATGTCGAGGCCGCCGTCCGCCACCCTGGCGACTCCGATGTTGGGCTGTGACGACCCGCTGCGGAAGGACGCGGTCTCCGCGTGGCCACGCGTCACCGCGTTGAAGATGGTGGTCTTGCCGGAAAGCGGCAGGCCGAAAATGCCGATGGCCAAGGACAGACCTCAAGGGGAAAGGTAACGCCCTGCGCAGAGGGCGCATCCGATTCTATCCCAGCCTACCGCACGAGTGCCTGCGCGACGAGGATGACGACGGCGAACGTGAGGAGCACGGCGGCGAGCGCGAATCCCACCGGCGGACGTCCGAGGAACGAGAGCGCGGCTTCGGCCCCGTTGCGCTGCGCGTAGGAGGTCAGCCGCAGCAGGCCCGACCAGCCCGCGGCAGGCGTGTTCGCAAGGACGCTGAGTCGCCGGGCAATCCCGTTCACGAGCACCTCGAAGCAGGTGAATGTGGCCTCGAGCGGCGTCTGCACCAGGATCCCCACCAGCCGGCCGGCTTTGCGGTAGAGCCAGTCCGTATCGATGGTGATCGTCGCCTCGCCGCCGAGCCTGCCCCGCAGCAGCCAGAAGCCGACCGCCGTGAAGCCGAGCATCTGGAGCGTCCGCACGACGTGGTCGGCGGTGTACGGTTCGTAGGTGTTCTTATAGGGCAGCAGGTTGTACAGGACAACCGGGAAGATGCCGATCCCGATGCAGAGGACGGCGGCCAGGAACATCGCCACGATCATGGTGCGGGGCACCCGGCCGACTTGTATGTCGTCCCGCCTGGGCCCGAACCAGGTGAAATAGGGCAGCTTGAGGCCGGTGTGCAGGAACGTTCCGACCGACGCCAGGTATAGGAGGGCGACAGCCCAGTAAAGATGCTCCTTCTCCGCACCGTAGATCACCAGCGACTTCGAGACGAACCCGCTGAACAGCGGGAACGCCGAGATCGCGAATGCGCCAACCATGTAGAGCACGACGACCGTCGGCATACGGTGCGCTATCCCGCCGAGAGCCGTAAGCGTGCGTCGCCCCGTGGCGTAGATCGCCGCGCCCGCGCCCATGAAGAGCAGACCTTTGTAGAGGACGTGGGCGAAGGCGTGGGCAGCCGCTCCGTTGATGGCGATCTCCGTGCCGATGCCCACCCCCGCCACCATGTACCCCACCTGGCTGATGATGTGGTATGCCAGCAGGCGGCGGATGTCGTTCTCCAGCACGGCGAAGACGACGCCATAAAGCGCCATGATGACGCCAAGGAAGATGAGGATCTCCCAGCCGGCGAACCCGCGGGCCAGGACGTAGACCGCGGTCTTCGTGGTGAACGCGCTCAGGAAAACGCTTCCGGCAACTCCAGCCTCCGGGTAAGCGTCCGACAGCCATGCGTGCAACGGGACGACGGCGGCGTTGATGGCGAATCCTCCCAGGACGAGCCATCCTGCGATAGAGCCTTCGAAGAGGGTGAAGTCGAGTGACCCGCCGGTGCCCAGGTGCCAGAGGACACCGGCAAGCAGCGTGCTGCCCCCGACCATGTGCACGAACAGGTAGCGTGTGCCCGCGTCGCGCGAGCCGGGGAAGCCTCCCGCCCAGATGAGGTAGGCGGACGTGAGCGCCATGAGCTCCCAGAAGAGCACCAGCGTGAGCAGATCGCCTGCGAAGACGACGCCGAGCGACGTGCCGGCGTAGCCGAGAGCCGCCGCCTGCTGGAAGCGGTCTCCCAGGTGCCAGGCGTAGATGCCGCCCAGCGCCGCAGCGATCGCGAAGACGTACCCGAACACGATGCTCAGGGCATCGGCGCGCAACGGTTCCAACTCCATCGTCAGCCAGGTGAGCTTCCAGGAATCGCCCGCCTCGAGTCCCCATATCAGCTGGGCAAGCACGAGCAGCGGAGCGCCGACCGCGATGACCTTGCGGACGATGCTCACGGGGATCAGCGAGACGAGGAGCGCCGCGACCACCATGATGACGACGGGAGGGAAGCTAGCCATCGCTGCCCTCCCCAGGTTCGGCCTCCACGTGCTCGCCGGTGTACGGGTCGTTGTGTTTCATCAGGAAAGCATGGCCCACCCATTTCGAGAGCACGACGATGGCCACGCAGCCGACGAAGCCGAACCCCACCCAGAACAGGAGCAGGTCGCTCCCTTCGAAGAGAAACTCCTTGTGATCAACGAGGTACAACTCGGCCAGCGCCGAGAGCCCGATGCCGACGACGATCACGAGCGCGGTCGCGAGGCGGGGGTCGATCTTCACGGTGTACCTCCGGCGAGCGCGACCGACGGCGGGAAGGCGTCAGCGGCAACGGTCGACGCGAGTTCGAAGAAGCCGAGCGGCAGGTCCGGTGCAACGCCCCAGACGAGGGCGAGCACGGCCGTCACCGCGATCGGCGCCACCATGCGGATGTCGGCTTCGCCGAACCGGGTGTGGTCCGGCGAGCGGCGGGCGAAGGCGCGGATGATGATCGGGAAGAGGTAGGCGGCGCTCAGCATGCCGCTGACCAGGTAGACGATGAGGAAGGGCTCCTGTCCAACCTCCACCGCGCCCCAACCGAGATACCACTTGCTGGTGAACAGGATGAACGGCGGTATGCCCACCATGCTGAGCGAGGCGAGGGCGAATGCGCCCATCGTGATGGGCATCTGCCGCCCGATCCCGTCCAACTCGCTCACATTCTCCTTGTGCGTCTTGACGTGGATAGCGCCGGCGACGAAGAACAGGGTGATCTTGGTAACGCCGTGCCCCACGATGTGGAGCAGCGCGCCGGTGAGCGCGAGCGGGCCGATGAGCGCCACGCCGAGCACGATGTAGGAGAGGTGGCTGATGGTGGAGTAGGCCAGCCGGCGCTTGAGGTTGTCGTGCCTCAGCGCCAGCGTTGAGCCGATCAGGAGCGTCGCCGCGGACATGACCGCGAGCACGAGCCACGCGCCCATGTCGTCCAACACCGAGGCGCCGAAGACGAAGACGCCCACCCGCACCATGCCGAATACCCCCGCCTTCACCACGGCGACGGCGTGCAGCAGCGCGGATACCGGTGTCGGCGCGACCATCGCGCTCGGCAGCCAGCTGTGCAGCGGCATCACAGCAGCCTTCACACCGACGCCTCCGGCGAGCAACCCGAACAACACCCACTGCGTGACGCTGTCCAGTCCCGCGCCGTCAAGGAACCCGCCCGCCCGGAACGTTGCGTCGACGCCCAGCACGTGCAGCCAGGCCGCCGCGCCGATGAGCATGACGCCGCCGGAGAGGGTGTACGCGAGGTACTTCCGGCCCGCGACAAGCGCGCTCTCCGTCTCCCGGTGCGTCACCAGCGGGTACGTGAAGAGCGAGAGCAACTCGTAGAAGAGGACGAACGTGAGCAGGTTCTCCGCCAGCGCGACGCCCGCCGCAGCGGCGATGCTGAGCGCGAACGCAGTGAAGAATCGGGTCTGCTTCTGCTCGTGCTCGCCGCGCATATAGCCGACGGCATAGATACCCGCAAGCACCCAGAGTACCGAGACCAGCACGCCGAACATCATGCCCGCAGGGTCGGCGCGAAGAGCGATGGTGATATTGGGCGAGTCGATACCGAGGGCAAGGTCCAGCAATACGGTCCGGTGGATGCGGTCGTCCAACGTCTCTACGAGCAGGACGACGGTGATGGCCACCATCGCGATGCCCGCGAGCGTCGCCCAGGCGTCGCGCAGGTTGGGCCAGCGACCCGTCGTCAGCGAGGCGAGCGCGGCCGCGCCGACCGGAACGAGCACGGCGGCGAGCGGGAGCCCGGATGCGAAGGTATCGCTCACGACACCCCCGGCAAGAGGACGTGTTCCATGATGACAACGTTGGCGATGCCGAGCCCGACGGTTGCGGCAGCGAGCAGCACGAGGGGGAGCCACACGTCGAACGGGGCCTCTCGCGCACGCTCTACTACGGGGCGCATCGCCTGCTCGGAGGGGCGCGCCGCGGCGTCCGCAGACCCTCCTTGTTCGGCGTCGTGATGCGCGGAAGGCTCGGGTTTCGCGGGGCGCAGGTAGGCCTGCTCCAGCACCTTGAAGAGATAGACGGCGGTCAGCAGGCTGCTGAGCAGGACGACCGCGACCACTATCCACTGCCCTTCGTCCAGGCCCGCCTGCACCATGTACCACTTGCTGAAGAAGCCCGCGGTCGGCGGGATCCCGACCATCGCAACAGAGCCGATGGCGAAAGCGCCCATCGTCAGTGGCATGCGCGGTCCCAGCCCGGTCAGGTTGTGCGTGCGCTGCAACCCGACGCGGAGGCGGATGGACGACGCGGCCAGGAACAGCGTCGCCTTCATGGCCGCATGGTTCACGATGTGGAGCAGTGCGGCAGCGAGGGCGAGCGGCGTGCCGAGGCCGATACCCACCGCGATAAACGCGAGTTGGCTGATGCTGCTGTACGCGAGCATCCGGCGGATGTCGGTCTGCCCCGCCGCGGCGATGGAGCCGAACACGATGCCGATAAGGCCGAGTATGAGCAAAGCGTCCGCGACGGGCACGGAGCCGGAGAGGAATCCGGCGGGAAACACGCTCAGGAACATGCGGAGCATCGCGTAGGCGGCAACCTTGGTCATCACGGGAGCGATGAGCGAGTTCACTGAAGACGGTGCGTGCTCGTATGCGTCCGGAAGCCACAGGTGCATGGGAACGAGGGCCATCTTGAGGCCCAGCCCGGCGAAGATGAAGACCGCGCCGACCTGTGCGGCACGCGCGTTTTCGGTCACTTCCAGCAATTCGCGCGCCTCGATCATGTTCAGTGTGCCGGTCGCGAAGTAGACGAATCCGACGCCCAGCAGGTAGAACGCTCCGCCTATGGACCCGATGATGAGGTAGCGGAATCCCGCAAGCATCGCCTTGCGTCCGCCGATGAACACGAGCGCATAGGCAGCGAGCGACGCTATCTCAAGGAAGACGAAAAGGTTGAAGAGGCCCCCCGTGACGACGATGCCGGTGAGTCCCGCCAGCAGGAGCAACACCAGGCCGTAGAAGATGCCCGGGCGGTCGCCCGCCTCGCGCTCGGCCCAGCGCCGCGTCGAGATAAGGACGAGGAACGACACGCTGGTGATGACGAGGCTGACCAACGCCGATACCTCGTCGATCACGTATTCGATGCCGACAGGCGGAGCCCACCCACCCAGGTAGTAGCTGAACGCTCCCTGGCGCAGGACCAGCTCCAGGGAGAGGGCCGACGCGACCGCGGCGACCGCCACAGTCGCCAGCGCGATCAGAAATGCGCTGTGACGCCAGACGCGCCCAAGGACGGGAACGACGACCGCGAAGAGCAGCGGGGCGCCGACGATGAAAACAGGAAGCTGGGGTTGGGGGTCCACAGCTATCCCCTCACCTCGTCCAGCAACTCTCTCTCGTCCAGCGTGCCGAACTCACGGTAGATGGAGACAAGGAAGCTGAGCGCGACTCCGGTGATCGCCACGCCCACCACGATGGCGGTGAGCATGAGCACGTGCGGCAGCGGGTTCACGAAATCGTCGGGGTTGGCGTGTCCTTCGCCGTGCACGCTGTAGAGGATGGGGATCGTTGCCCCCTCCAGCAGCGAGCCGCTGATGAAGAAGAGGATGATGGCGGACTGGAAGATGCTCAGACCGATGACCTGCTTGACGAGGCTGCGCTTGCCCATCATGCCGTACAGGCCAACGACGAGGAGTACCGCGGTCGCCCAGTAAGGGAAGCGTGCTGCGATCTCGTCGATCATTGGCGTGAGCTGCCCGCCAGGAGGTCGTAGATGAGAACGAGCACGGCTACGACGCCGAAGAATACGCCGACCTCGATGATGAAGATGCCCATGGAGCGGGCGGTGCGGGGCTCCCCGGCGAACTGGTTGTACCACTCTACGGGGATACGGGCGTAGTCCAGGAAGTTATCGCCCAGGATGAGCGGCAGGATGCCGCCGAACATGTAGACGCCGAGACCGATGCATGCCAGCCAGATCAAGAGTCCCTGCGGTATACGCAGAGCGCCCTGCCGGTTACCGAGTGTCAGGCGCACCAACAGCAGCGCGGCCGCGACGATCGCTCCTGCCTGAAAGCCGCCGCCAGGGCTGAGTTCGCCGTGCAGCAGCACATAGATGCCGAAGACGATGATGAGCGGCACCAGGAAAACGCGGGCGATGAAGTGCAGAATCACACTGTCATAACGTTCATTCATCCGGGCTCTCCTCCGGGACCCGGCGGCTGACCTGCAGCACGAGCAGAACGGCCAGCCCGGCGGTGAAGATGACGAAGGTCTCTCCCAGCGTGTCGTAGCTCCGGAAGTCCGCCAGGATAGCCGAGACGAGGTTGGGGATCACCACCTCGCTCTCGGTCAATTCGGTAAGTTCGGGCGAGAGATGCTGGTTCGCGGGCGCGAGCGGGTCCGCACGGTCAGGCAGGTCTGCCGACGCCCAGATGAGCAACGCGATCAGCGCTGCGAGGAACTCGAACATGAGCACTCTCAATCCGGAGTCCTCCTTTCGACGACGCTGATTGCGCCGATCAGCAGAACGCCGGTCACGCCCGCGCCCAGCGCGGCTTCGGTGAGGGCAACGTCTACGGCGCCCATGAGCGCGAGCAGCACGGCGGCCAGAAAGCTGTACACGGACAGCGTCGCCACCGCCGCAATCATGTCACGCACCGAAAGGGCGATGAGCGCAGTCACAACGAGCAGGCCGAACAGTGCCAGTTCCAGCCACCAGATCATCCGCGCTCCTCCTTCCGCCAGGGCATCTGTCCCGTGCGCAACGCGGCGCGGGTGAGCAGGTGCGCGCCGACGGGGTTCGCTATCGCGACGAACACCAGGATGAGCGCGAACTTCAAGCTCAGCAGCGTGGCGCCCTCGTGCAGGATGAGGCCCAGGAGTAGAAGAGTGATGCCAAGCGTCTCCGACTTGGAAACGGCATGCACCCGGGAGAAGAAGTCCGGCAGGCGCACCAGCCCCAGAGCGGTGATGACCATGAATGCGAGCCCGAGGACTATGAATACGTCGCCCGCGATGCTCATGCGTCTTTCTCCTCCTCCAACCCTCGCATAAGCGACCACAACTGGTGCTGGCGTGTTTCCAGGTACTTGCCTACGGCAACCGTCCCTATGAAATTCAGTAAGGCGTAGCTCAGCGCAAGGTCGACGAACGATTCCGGCCGCTCGAACACGAACCCGATCAGCACAAGCAGGACCACGGCATTCGTGCCGATGGCACTGGCGGCCAACAGCCGGTCGAACGGCGTTCGGCCCAACAGGAGCCGGTAGAACAGTCCCGCGTTGATGGCCACCGCGATGGCCAGCACTGCAATGTGGGGCAAGCTCACGGCAACACCTGCTCAACGGTCACAACGTCCGTCAACTGCACACGGTCGGGCGCGGGCTCGCCGAATATCCCTGCCACCTTGCGCTGGATGCCTCCGTCCTCCATACCCTGCCTGCTCTTGGCAGAGAGGCAGTGCACCATGAACCGTTCGCCCGAAACGTCCACCGTCACCGTTCCCGGCGTGAGCGTGATGGACTGGGCCAGGAGCACCTGGGCTGACTCCGAGCGCAGCGACGTCTCAAACTCCACGAGGTTCGGCTCAACCGGCAGCCGCGGATGGAGCACGAGATAGGCCACGTGCAGATTGGAGAGGGCTATCTCCCACAGGAGCCAGGGCAGATAGAGCGATGAGCGGAAGAAGCCACGGACGAACCACAGGAACGGATACGGAACATGCCTGAAGCGTGGCTCCTGGTCACCCGCGAACAGCCAGTGAGTAAGCGCCGTCCCGAATACGGCGACGAATGCGCCGACGACGAGAAACTCGATCTCAGTGTGGCCGGAAAACGCGAACCATACGGCGAAGAGGCCGAGCGTCTGCACGGTCCACCTGAGCGTCTGGCGTATCTTGGTGGGCCGGACGTCCACCTGACGGGGTTCGTTGTTCATTCGACCACGGTCTGCACGCGGACTCGCGTCCGCTTCGTTGCGCACGCAAGCTAGCAGGCTACGAACGGCGCAGGATGGCTGTCAAGGAGACAGAGCGCCCCAAAATCGCCTCGGCAGCCGCAGGGGTCGTCGATACACGCTCAACTGCCCACACGCCGACCAGACGATGAGGGACACTCCGCCCACCTCGAACCTATAATCAACAGTGGAGGAAGATGCATTGGCGCTCACGTTCGAGATTGGAGACGAGTCCCGTCCCAGGGGGCATGCTTTGGTCTACTTCGGCAACCCGCGGACCGGCTTGCTCGCGACGTACGTCGTCCTGCTGCCGGTCAAGATGGACATGAGCAAGTATCTCCCGCCCATGCTCGCGGCGCAGTTGGGCGGACTCGCCAGCGAAGTGCTCGGCGAAGGAGGCGGCAGCTTCGCCGCGCCGCCCATACCCGAGGGCGTGGAGTCGGTCGAGCCGCTGCGCCGGTTGGCGGAGTTGCGCGGCGACGACTTCATCTGGGGCGGGGACATGGTGTTGGGAGACCTGCAGTCTGCCATGCACCAGGCGGCGGAGGCCGTGCACGAATACGAGGCGCTCTACCAGCGGTACATCGACGCGAACCCGGCACCCGAGGCGCCGTCGCCTGAACGCTCCCTGCCCGATGGCGCCGGAGACGTGGACAGCAGCGTGCAGAGCGTGATCTACGGGTTGATGAGCGACCGCGACAGGCTCGCGGAGCTATCGAAGCTGGTGGGGACGATGCGCTTCGCCCTCGAATCGCAGGATAACGCGCTGGCCGAGGAGACGAACGTCTCACTGCAGGCGCTGGGGCAGGCCCTGCCCGAGCGCTTCTGGGCGGAAGGCGTGCGGCGCGCAGCGGGTGATTCCTCCGGCGCAGGAGCGCGGCTCGCGCAGCTGTACGTAGAGCGCTGCTACAAGCTGCTGGATGAGGACTTCGCCGCCGTGCAGGCGCTGGAGGAGCAGATAGCCTCGCTCACCGATGAGGCCCCGCCCCAGGGCGACATCCGGGGCTAGGGCGTGCTCACTCCGCGTAGGTCATCGACGCCCAGGTAGACCCCATCTTCACGTCTATCTGC
>JAPOOH010000524.1 GCA_026713505.1 Chloroflexota bacterium
CCCGGCCGGGGCCGGGGCGAGCCAGCAAGATTACGAGGCGACCGCGATCAACACCTTTCTCCAGTCAGGGGACTACTACCTGGTAAGCCGAGCCCTCGCCGGTCGCCACACGCTGGTCAACCACGAAGTGCCCTCCGCAAGTCCGAAGAAGATCAAGATCCCCAATATCTGCATCGGGTTGCAGATCAAGTGCATCACACCTTCGACGTGCTGCGCTTGGAACGAGCGCGACTCGTGCTCGAAGACGACGGTGCCGGGACACACACGGCGACCCCGGCGCTCCTGCTTCCGCAACCCATCCGATAATCCCGCGCACATGACAGGACGGAGACGCGGGGGCCTGATGCGAAATTGGGGAGACTCCCCGGTCGCGTTCGAAATGCCGTCGTGACCGCCGGTATTGACGCGACGGACATTGTCACTTTCCTGAATTGGCCTGTTCGCGTGACTAAGGAGATGTGGCTTCCGCTTCAATGAGAAATACAATCGTTGCCGCCGTCATGTGAAGGAGGTAGGCGGCGAGATGCGTCGGAACCTCGACAGGATCGGCACCCTGACCATGCCCGCTCAACCGATTCCGCCCCGTCGGGACACTACTCTTCAACAGACTCAACAGAGCGGAGAACTGAGTCTGCCAAAACTGCGGCACTAGTTCATTGTCGAAACATTTTTGTAAGAGTTCGGCTGCCGTGGCGCGTCTCGAATAGCTCCACTTCCGGCGGTCGCATACCGCCTTTGCGACGCTCTCCAGAGCCTTTAGGCACTCATTCATGGCGGCCTTTGCGTCGGCCTTCCTATGGTACTCGTGAGCCTTCAGAAACTCGTCCAGAGCACCTGAGTAGCCGGAGCCGCCCAGCAAACGAAGGGCCGGTTTCACAACCTCGGAATGCACATACTCGGAGTCCGTACGGACTATACGTTTCTTCTCGAACCGATATCCGATCGCGTGTTCCTGAAGTCGTCCATTCAATTCCTTCAACGCCGCCTTGGACCGATTGATCTGCTCTTCCCTTCTGAAGGGGAATACGAATGTGTGGCTTCTGGTGATCCATGCGAAAGAGATTTCGACTACGTCGAGGACACGATCGATTTGACGCTCTTGCAGAAAGAACTCGACCAGCTCCCGATCGTACCGCTCGTAGGGGGCACTTCGAACCAGTTTGAAAACGCCATACTCACGCCGTAGGATCTTCACGACCTGTTCGTAACCTCTCTCAGCTTGCTCCACAAAGACGTCGTTCCATATGTGGACAATCTGCACTCTGAGATTCTCTGGTACGACGTCATACCTGTAGACGTCAGGCAGGGATTGTTTCTCCCTGCGTTGCCGTTTAGAGAAGATGTCGATTATGGCCATGTCATTCAGCCCCGATTTCATCGGCCTCAGCCGCAACGTCAGGTCAAGTCGGCCGGACTGCGTCGCTGTTCTGGATCGGAAGGGACATTCTATCGTCGCGGCGGACGGTCAGAGACATCGGGAGCGCAGTCGTGGAGCCGTTGGCGGAGATCACGTATGTGAAACTCGGCTTTGGCCCTAGTGGGTCAGGGCCGTACGACGGATGGCCACAGCTCCGGCCTGTTCGGCCATCGCTGGCGATGACTTGGGAGGCACGGAATCGAAGGCGATACAGTCAGGATTCACATGAGCAGGAATAGCACCGCGGCCCTTGTGCGGATGGGTACCGAGATGGCCCGGAGGCCGGCATCGGCTCCAGACCTCGGATGCGTTGGGCGCAACGGGGGTGCAACTCGGGCCGCAGGCGGTAGCGTGGGCGATCGTATTGAACAAGCAGATGGGGCTGTCGTTCGCCAAGATCGCGACGCGGCTCACCTGTTGCGCCGCGGGCGCTTGCTGCCGGAAGACCACCCTCACGGCCACGTCGTAGCCGAGATCCGCGCCATCCTCCACCAGGCGCTCCACCCGCGCGCCCGCGATGGCGCCGTCTCCCCTCACGGTCTCGCCGGGGCCCGAGGGCGCTTCGTCGC
>JAPOOH010000103.1 GCA_026713505.1 Chloroflexota bacterium
CCCCCCGCACGAATGACCCCCCGTCCGCCGCGCCGCCCCATGCCCCCCCCCGCCCGTCCCCTGTCGTCCCCACCCTCCCCGCCATTCCCGTTAAGGCGGGAATCCAGGTGACCGCCAAGTCACACCCCTAGCTTCCTAGTCGTTAGGCGAGATGCAAACTATCAAGCCATCCTCATCCGGTCCGCGGACTTCGCATTCGAGCCAGATGTGCTCGCCTTTATCGATCTCGTCCAGCCAGTCGCGTTCGTAGTCGCTGCGGAAGCCTACTCTCACTAAGCCATTCAGCCCAACGTAGATGTAGCTGCTGTCCGCGTACTGCACGGAGTCCACTGTTCCCGATACAGCCCAAACCCTTGGCTCGCTGTAGGTCTCGTATGCGCGAACCTGGTTCGCATCGAAATCGTCCCAGAGTTGCCGCGCGGAGACGCTTGGCCTACCTGGCCTTATCGCACCAGGGTCTGCTGGGGTACTCCCTGCAGGAGTGCCATCGTCGCCGTCCACTTGGACGGGGAGCGTGTCCAGCCGGTTCAAGACTCCCTCCTGCACGCCCTGCACCTTTGCAATCTCCCGCACAACGCCGTCCACGGAAGAGACCGTCTGCCGTAGATCGCTAACCACAACCCACACCAGTCCTAGCAGAATGAGCAGAGCCACCCCGAAGACGACTCCCAGGGTAACTACCGTGATTCTCTCCGTCCTGCCCATCATCACTCAGCGTCGCCGAAGCCCTCCGGCGCCTGCCACTGGTGCATCCATTCGATGACCTCGTCCACCGCCTTGACGTCCGCGTACTTCTGGTTCATGTCGAACAGGTTGATGGCGTGCGGCGCCTCGTGGCGGTCGAACACGCACTCTTCCGCGATCACGACCTTGTAGCGGTTCGTGCATGCGTCCACCACCGACGCCCGGACGCAGCCGCTCGTGCTCTCGCCCGCGACGATGATCGTGTCGACGCCCAGCCCCGTCAGGTGCCCGACGACCGGCGTGCCCCAGAATGCGCTCGGAGAGGTCTTCTTCAGCATGACCTCGCCCTCGATAGGCGCCACCTCCGGGATGATGTCGTACATGCCCTCGCGCTTCGAACCGCCGCCCATGTAGCCCGCTCGGCCCGCGTCCCTGCGTCCCGCCGACGCCCAACCGATGACGCCGGACTCATTCTCCGGCAGGCCGGTGACGTGGACGACCGGAATGCCGGTCTCTCGCGCCGCAGCCAGCAGGCGCTGGATGTGCGGCAGCGACTCCCACGCCGCCATCCCGCAACTGCCCGGCCATTCGTCCTTCGCCTCCATCACCGTCTGGGGCTTGTCGCCGAACACCCAGCGATACAGGTCGATCATCAGCAGAGCAGGCCGCTTCCCGAATCCGCGGGTCCTGTGCCCGCTCGCCGCGACGTGCTCCTTGTCATTCTCGCTCAGGTACTTGTCCCACACGCGCTCTGCCATCGCCGGCCTCCTTTCGCGCTTCGCAGCCTTTGCGCCGCAATCCTACACCGCACGCCCGGAGCCGTCATGCACCCGTCCCCGTTCCTGTTCCCGTAGACTACGCAACCATCAACCGCAGCGAGGGTACCCATGGACGTTGGACTGATGGTGGAGGGACAGCACGACCTGGATTGGGAGCGGTGGCTGCACATCCTGCGTCTGGCGGAGCGGCTCGGTTTCCCGTCGCTCTTCCGTTCCGACCACTATTTCATCAACGACCAACGCGCGTCGTTGGAGACGTGGACGTCGCTCGCCGTTGCGGCTCGTGAGACATCGACGATCCGGTTCGGGCCGCTCGTGGCCCCGGTGACGTTCCGCCACCCCGTCGACGTGGGCCGGATGGCCGCGCAGCTCGACCTGCTCAGCGGCGGGCGGTTCGTGCTGGGCGTCGGCAACGGCTGGCACCAGCCGGAGCACGACGCCTACGGCATCCCGTTCCCGGAACCCGCGGAGCGTGCTGCCAGACTGGGCGAGGCCATCCAGCTGATGAAGACGATGTGGGGACCGGGGCCGGTCTCGTTCGACGGCAGATATTATCAACTGCGAGACATCGACGTGCTCCCGAAACCCGCGCCGGGCCGCCCGTACCTGCTCATCGGCGGCAGCGGGCCGAAGCGCACGCTGCGCTACGTTGCGCAGTACGCCGACGAGTGGAACACGCCCAATGTCCCACCGGCGACGCTCGCGGAGCGCATCGCCATCCTCGATGCGCACTGCGAGTCCGTCGGGCGCGACCCGGCGTCCGTGAGGAAGACGATGATGTCGTTCGGGTTCGTCGGCCCGGACGACGCGACCATCGAGCGCAACATGGCGCTCTTTCCCAGGATGACAGGAAAGGGCTCCCTCGAGGAGAGGAAGGCCGATCTGCGATCTCGCGGCCAGCTCGTAGGCCGCGCAGACGAGGTCGTCGACCAACTCGGCAGGCTCGCTGAGGGTGGCATCAGTGAGGTGCAGTTCCAGCACCTCGACTTCCACGATGACACCGTCCCCGAGTTCCTTGCGTCGGAGGTCGCGCCGCAGGTGAAGGACCTGTAGGCATCGCCTCAGGCCCACAGTTTTGCAGGCATCCCTCACCAGGCAGGGCGTCGCTGCCGTCATCCGCCCCACACACAGACCGGGCCGGGCGCCGGAGGTGGCACAGCGGATGATAAAATGAAGGCAGGCTGGATAGACCACCTCGCGCCTGAACAGAGGAGCCCGTCATGCTCGAGAACATCGCATGGTCATTCTCTCTGCTGAGAACCACTTATCGTACGAGCGAGATAGCAAGGGCCCACGCCTACATTCTCAACAACCGGGACTACGACATCTCACCGGTGAACGCCCGCATCATCTGGCGGAACGAAGACCTCGACGAGGTCCATCGCGACTCTGCTACCAGCGAGCGCATCCGCAGCAAGATGTCCGAAGAGGCCTGTCGCTCCGACTTCCTTCTGAGCGACGACCTGCAGGGCCAGGAATGCGCTGTCGTCCTGGAAGTAGAGGTCGCCGGAAACTGGGTCCCCGTCCACAACGCGACCTTCAGGGTCGAGGACGTCGGGTCCCGTACCATCAACTGAGCCGGG
>JAPOOH010000541.1 GCA_026713505.1 Chloroflexota bacterium
CGGAGTGTCGGCGTCGGAGGCGCCGTTGTCTGTTCGCCAGTCCATGAACCAGGCTTCGCCACCACCCAGAATCGGATCGGCGAGAGCGCGGTCGACGATCACTCCGAAGGCGGTCTGCTGGGCGGTTGTCACCGTCAGTTCGGTACCCCGGGCGTCGATGACGACGGAACCTGTCAGCTGCGATCCGTCCACGCACAGGACGGCGGTCGGTGACAGTGTTTGAGCGCGCAAGGCTCTGAACTGTACGGATGTGCCTGAGAGAAATGATTGCAGTAAAGATGTATTCAATACGCAATATGTGCGATCAAGCGTTTTCTGTCTGCGGGTCCACACGCTCGGGCGTTCGATCCGGCTTGCGATCACATCGACCGGCAGCCACGACGGCAGCTCGTCAGCCCACGCCGAATAGGTCGGCGTCCACACCCGATGGGGATGCGGATCGACAACGACGACGGTGAGTTGCCGGGCGATACAGCGGGTGGCGAGTGCCCGCCCGGCCGGGCCGCCACCGACGATCACCACGTCGGCGGAGGAGTTGTCTGTGCTCACGACCGGCGCACTACATCGATCCCGTTGCGAGCAGACCGCCGTCGACCCGGACCGTTTCGCCCGTGATCCACGCCGCCGCGTCGGAGACGAGGAAGCCGACCAGGCCGGCAACGTCCTCGGGGGTGCCGAGCCGCTTCATCGGGTAGCCCGCCGACGCCTTGTCCTCGCCGGCAGCGACCAGGGCCGCCGCGAACTGCGTCTTGACGATCCCGGGAGCTACGGCGTTGACACGAATCCTCGGTCCCAGTTGCCAGGCCAGTTCTTCCGTCAGGCGGATGAGCGCAGCCCTCGACGCGCCGTACGCCGCGATGACGCCCGTCGACCGGATCCCGGCCACACTTGCCAGGTTCACGACGGCTCCACCGTGTTCGCCCATCCATGCCCGATGTGCTTGTTGGACGTAACCGAGGGCGGCAACCACATTCACGTCGAAGATCTTGCGCACGGCGTCGAGGTCCGCTTCCATGAGCGCACCGAAGACGGGGTTGATTCCGGTGTTGTTGACCAGAATGTCGAGTGAACCGAATTCGGACACGGCGCGGTCGACGGCACCGGAGCGGGCTTCGGCATCGGCTGCGTTGCCCGCGAATGCGACGACCTTTCCGCCGTGCCCCAGAGCGGACAGCTCGGATGCGGCGGCCTCGAGGGGCTCCGGCTTGCGGGCTGTGATCAAGACGTCGGCACCGCGAGCGAGGAGTTCGGCGGCGACAGCTTTGCCGATTCCGCGACTTGCGCCGGTGACGATGGCGGCACGGCCTTCGAGGTCGCGAGGACGAGTGCTGTTTTCGCTAGTCATGTCCCGAACGTTAGCGGACTCACACGCTGCTGGTCGGAACGACCGTCAGGTCACGGTAAAATCGATAGTTCTTGTGTCTGTAGTCAGGCATTGTTTACCCATTTCGTCGTTTTTCCTGAGGAGTTTGCTTGATTACCGCCACTGACCTCGAAGTTCGTGCCGGTGTCCGCACCCTTCTCACGGCTCCCGGGCCTTCGTTGCGCATCCAGCCGGGCGACCGGATCGGACTCGTCGGACGTAACGGAGCCGGAAAGACGACCACACTGCGCATCCTCGCCGGCGAAGGTGAGGCATATGCGGGAAGCGTCGTACGTACCGGTGAACTCGGATACCTCCCGCAGGACCCCAAAGAGGGCGACCTGAGCGTCCTCGCCAAGGACCGGGTTCTCTCCGCACGTGGCCTCGACACGATGCTCCGCGAGATGGAGAAGCAGCAGATTCTGATGGGCGAGGTGCTCGATCAGGAATCGCAGGACCGCGCGGTCAAGAAGTACGGTCAGCTCGAGGATCGGTTCTCGGCCCTCGGCGGATACGAAGCCGAGAGTGAAGCTGCACGCATCACCAGCAGCCTCGGTCTCGAAGACCGTATTCTCGGGCAGCCGCTCAGCACGCTGTCCGGCGGTCAGCGTCGTCGCGTCGAATTGGCGCGCATCCTCTTCGCCGCCTCCGACGGCAGCGGTGCCCGCTCGGACACGACTCTGCTGCTCGACGAGCCCACCAACCACCTCGACGCCGACTCCATCACCTGGCTGCGTGGCTTCCTCCAGAACCACGAGGGTGGACTGGTGGTCATCAGCCACGACGTCGATCTGCTCAACGACGTCGTCAACCGCGTGTGGTTCCTCGATGCCGTCCGCGGTGAGGCCGACGTCTACAACATGAACTGGAAGAAGTACCTCGACGCTCGTGCCACGGACGAGCAGCGTCGTCGCCGTGAGCGCGCCAATGCCGAGAAGAAGGCCGGTGCGCTGCGGATTCAGGCCGCGAAGATGGGCGCAAAGGCAACCAAGGCCGTCGCGGCTCAGAACATGGCCAAGCGAGCCGACAAGTTGATGGCGAACCTCGATGCCGAACGTGTCTCGGACAAGGTTGCGCGGATTCGTTTCCCCGAACCCGCCGCTTGTGGCAAGACTCCGCTGATGGGCAAGAACCTCACCAAGGTGTACGGCTCGCTCGAGATCTTCACCGGTGTCGATCTCGCGATCGATCGTGGGTCTCGTGTGGTTATCCTCGGACTCAACGGTGCAGGTAAGACCACGCTGCTCCGCATCCTCGCGGGCGCGGAGAAGGCGGACGCGGGTGAGCTGATCGCCGGTCACGGACTCAAGGTCGGCTACTTCGCTCAGGAGCACGACACCCTCGACGACGACGCGTCCGTGTGGGAGAACATCCGCCACGCCGCGCCGGACACAGGGGAGCAGGAACTGCGTTCGCTGCTCGGTGCC
>JAPOOH010000620.1 GCA_026713505.1 Chloroflexota bacterium
CGCCGGGCGCTGGGAGCACCCCGCCCCCGGCGTCGCCCCCGCCTGCCCGCCGCGCTTGGTCATCTCGGCCTTGACCAGGGCCAGGCTCTCGCGCTGCTCCGCCTCGGCCTTGGCGGCCCTGCGGGCGAGGTCCGGGTCGGTCTGCTCCAGCACCTTGCGGGCGCCCTGCGGGGTGGCCGGCACAACACGCGCGTCCCCCAGTGCCTGCCGCAGGCTGATCGGACTCCCCGGCGTCGGTACGCGCGGCCCCATGGGCGACACGTCGATACGGCCGGGGATGCGCTGCACGGCCGCCTGCGCCCGGCGCAACGACTCCTGGCGGGGCGCCTGGCTGCGGCCGTTGATGGCGTCGAGGAACGCCTGCGCGCGGCGCTGGGAGTCCTGTCGGGACCGGCCCAGCGGCTGGCGCGGCAGGGTCTGGTTGACCGGCTCCTCGCGGAAGTGTCCCTGCCCCGGCAGACGCTCGGGCGTCACACGGCGCACCCGTCCGCCGGCGGCACGGAACGCCTTGAGGTCCTTGCCGAGCTCCTTCGCCGAACGGCCCGAGCCGCGCTCGCGGCCAGACCACGGCTCGTCCTGACCGAACGTGTCGAGCCGGTCGTTCAGCTCCGAGTCCTTCAGCGGGTACGCCCGGCTGCGGGCGTCGGTCATGCGGTCGCCCTTCTGGCGGTACGCCTCGTGCACGTCCTCGACGTTCTTCTCGGCCTCCTCCACCATGCGGTCGGCGTCCTCGATCGCCTGGGAGCTGGCGTCGTTCTCCATCTGCTTGCGGAACGAACGCGTCAGACCGAGCCAGTCCTTGGCGATCTTCAGGTCGTCACGGGCGCGCAGGAACGCGTCCTCGGCCCGCACCAGCGCGCGGTTGCGGGCCGCGATGTCGGGCAAGGCGTTCAGCAGCAGCGGGCCGCGGATCTCGTCGGTGTCCAGGTCACCGACGCCGGCCGGGCGCGGGACACCCAAGTCCCCCTCGCGCTCGGCCATCTCCTCCTGCTCGCGCTGCAGGGTCTCGCCCACGCGGCGCTCTTCCGCCAGGTCCTTGTCGAGCGACGAGTACACACCGGCGCTGCCGCCCGTACGGGCCAGCGACAGCACGCCCATGACCTGCTCCATGTCGAGCACGCTGGCGCCGTCCTGATCCAGCAGGTACAGCACCTGGTCGACGACCGCGGCACGGGCGCCCATCTTCTGCTTGGGGGTGCCCTCCCGTTCGACACGGTCCATCTGATCCAGCGCCTTGCGCAGTTCGGCGAAACCTCCTGTCTCTTCCTCGGTCTCGGCCCGCTCGGCGGCCTTCAGCTCGGACTCCAGGTTGGCGATCCGGCGCTTCCACAGCGTGTCGCCCTCCTCCGACAGGAGACCGTTCTCCTGGTACTCCCGGTACCGGTGCTGGGCCGTGGCCAGGGCGCGCTCGATGCGCTGCACCTCGGCCGGGGCGGCCATGCGCCGCGTCAGCATCCCCTCCAGGCGCTCGGGCAGCGTCCCTTCGTGGGCGCGCTGCGCTGGCCGGGCCCGGCCGATCGGTCCACTGCGGGGCACGCGGGAGAACTTCACCTCGAGCAGATCGGACAGCGAATACTCGCGCTGAGTGCCGTTGATCGTCGAGGCGGTGGCGTCCAGCAGCAGCGACAGGTCCTGCGGCACGCGGGCGCCGGGCGCCTCGTACTGCGTCTTGATGTCGCGCAGCAGCTCCAGCGTCAGCTGCGGTCCCTGCTCGTCCCACTCCCACTGCACGCGGTCGCGCATCTCGGGGGTGGCCTTCTGGTTCTC
>JAPOOH010000104.1 GCA_026713505.1 Chloroflexota bacterium
ATCCGCTGGGTTCGCGATGAGGCCGATAGACGGCCCAGTCGCCTTTGACCCGAATCTCCTCGCGGATCAGCCAGGCTGCGGCGCGCTGGATGTTAGGGTGGTCCGGCGGCACGCCGGAGTCGAGGAGTCCGCGCATCGCCAGGCACGTATCCCACACGGGCGAGAGGCACGCCTGCACCCGCAGGGCCTCGCCGTCTTCCGACGGGAGGCTCCAGTGCTGCCGGAATCCCTCCAGCCCCTTCGCGACGACCGGGTGGTCCAGCGGGTAGCCGAGGGCGCTCAGCGCAATGAGCGAGTAAACCCAGGGTGGCTGTATGCCGCCCCACGAGCCGTCCGCTTCCTGGTGGCTGACGATCCAGTCGACAGCGGCTTTGAGCGCCCGCTGCCGCCTGGGGACGAAGGGCAGGCTACAGTAGATGCGGAGCACCCTGTCCAGGAGAAGGAACCCTCCCTTGAGGGAGAAGGGCTTCGCCTTCCGGCGTGAAAGCGTGAACGTAACGGGACCTTCCGGGTAGAGCTCCATGACCCACGCGCTCTCGGGCGGAGGGCGCGTGGGGCGGAGTGTGAGTATGACGGTCATCGGCACGATGGTCGCGCGCGCCCAGCTCGCGAACCGGTATATGTTGAAGGGCGCCCACTTCGGCAGCAGCATCATGTCCGGAGGCATAGCGGGCGTCCCCTTCCAATCCCACTGGCCGAACAGAGCGAGCCAGATCTTGGTGAATACGCGCGCCTGGGGTACTCCGCCCTGTGCCAGGATGAAGGCCCGGGCCCGCGCCATGTGCGGAGCGTCGGCGGGGTCTCCGGCGAGTTTGAGCGCGAAGTAGCACTCGATGGACGTGCTCAGGTCACCCGGAGCGCCGTAGTACATGCGCCACGAGCCGTCCTCCGATTGCCTGCGGCGGATGTCTTCCGCGACGCGTGGGATGCGGTCGCCTTCGTACGACCCCATGAAATGCGTGAGCATGACGTACTCCGCTTCCATGGTTGGGTTGGACTCCAACTCCCCCCACCAGTAACCGTCCTCGTGCTGTGTGCGGAAGAAGTAGTCCTGCGTCCGCTCCAACGCCCCGCGGACGCGGTGTTCCATGCTGGCCACGAATCTATCGCTCTCGTTACGGGACGAGCGCCGGAAGGATGGTTTGTACAGCCGTCTGCAGGGCACGAGACGCTTCGCGGGATTTCAAGGCGAGAGGAAGGAAGCTCCTGACCGCCGACGGACGCGATATCGCTCGGAGGGCGTGTGCCCATTCCTGTCGGCCTTCGTCGGCGATGATGGTTGCGATGAACGAAGGGAGAGGGAAATGGGCCTCGTCCAGCACGGCGCGGATCCCGATGAGGGTGACGTCCCTCGATGCTGCCTCTTCTGCGATCCAGCGGCCCTCCATGTCCACCACCAGCGCGCCGCTGCCGTAGTATGCCCGGCGCTTGGCCCGAGGCGTAAGAAGAGGCTCGTCCACGGTCAGCACCGGTCCTTCGAGGGCGGAGATACCGGCCTGCCGCAGCAACATGGCCGCGCGGGTGGTATGCGGAGCGCTGGGGATCGCTGCATCAGGCCCATGGAGATAGGCGCTGGCAACCACGAGGTCACCGGGATGGAGATGTGGATCGAGCGCTCCTGCGTAGCCCAGAGAGACCAGTATCCGGCATGGCGCGGCATCGAGCAGGGTTGCGACCTGCTCTCCCGCCGAGCGCCCGATACCCACGACACTCGCCCGGGTGCGGGCGTCACCGTAGCCCAGTCCCCCCAGTTCGCGCTGGGTCGGGGCGATGGTCAGGAAGGGAATCAGGGAAGCCTCAGGTCCCATGGCGTCCTGCTCCCATGTCGGCCTGCTCTTCCCGCCAGTGTTGCAGGGCCTCGAAGCGTTGGTCCGCTGCCGCGGCGGCATCACGCCCGGTGAAGAGCACTCCGGCGATGCTGCGGTACGGGAGCGACACCTCGCGTCCGGTTTCTGCTTCGAACAGCTGGGCGAACGGTTCATTCCCACGGCCGTCCCGGTCAAAGAGATAGCCCGTTACGGAACTGCCGTCATCGATGCGAACGGTGACATCGCCGCGGTAGTGGAAGGCGCGTTCGACGAGTTCGGCGACGCTGACAGCGTCGTCCTGTTGAGTTGCGCCGATCGGTGTCAGGTGTTCGTTCATGGCTCACAGCTTTCCGGTGAGCGTGGCAACGGCGGAGTCGCGCAGGCCGCGCCAGGTGGTGAATGTCGCGTGGACGGCAGTAGGTTCGTATCCGGAATGCACCATGCAGTCCTGACAGTGAGGATTGCCGCTGCGCCTCCCGTACTCATCCCAGGGCGTTTCGTCCATCAGCTCCCGGAATGTGGCGGCGTAGCCGTCCTGCAGCAGGTAGCAGGGCCGCTGCCACCCGAATATGGTGAAGAGCGGGTTGCCCCAGGGGGTGCACTCGAAATCGCGCTTGCCCATGAGGAACTGGAGGAACAGCGGGGACTGGTTGAACCGCCAGCGCTTCTTCCTGACGGTGAGGACTTCGGAGAAGAGCGCCTGCGTTCGCCCGCGCTCTAGGAACGACTCCTGGTCCGGTGCTTTCTCGTAGCTGTACCCCGGCGACACCATCATTCCCTCGACGTCCAGGTCCATCATCGCGTCGAAGAAATCCCGGACGCGCATCGGCTCGGACGTGTTGAACAGCGTGGTGTTGGTCGTGACGCGGAAGCCGCGCCGGACGGCTTCCCGTATCGCGTCGACGGCGACGTCATACACGCCGTCGCGGCAGACGGAGGCGTCGTGCTCCTCGCGCAGGCCGTCCATGTGGACGCTGAAAGTGAGGCGCTTCGAGGGGGTGAAGACGTTCTGCTCCAACTTCTCCCTCAGCAGCAGGGCGTTGGTGCAG
>JAPOOH010000105.1 GCA_026713505.1 Chloroflexota bacterium
AAAACGCTTGACGCCCAAAACAGTTGCTAACCCTCTCCCAGAGGGAGAGGGGACTATGCGATAAGGCTTCCCAGAGGGAGAGGGGACCATGCGGTAACCCTCTCCTTGAGGAAGAGGGGAGTACGGGATAACCCTCCCCCGGGGGGAGAGGAGATACGCGACTCTCGGCTATGGCCATGGCTTGCCCATCCGTTCCAGCTCGGCGTTGATGGCGTCGCGGAGGCGGAGCGCCTCGGCGCGGGCGGCCTCCGCGAAGTCGCCGCCCTTCGACGCGTAGATGACGCTGCGGGAGGCGGAGATGAGCACGCGGCGTCCGTTCTGGTCTACGCCGTTCTGGACGGACGCTTCGAGGTCGCCGCCCTGCGCGCCTATGCCGGGGACGAGGATGGGCATCGAGCCGACGATGCTCCGGACCCGCGCGAGCTCGTCCGGCACGGTCGCGCCGACGACGAGCCCAATATTGCCGTTGTCGTTCCAGGCGACCGCCTGCCGGGCGACCTCCTCGTAGAGCGGGCCCTCGACCCCGTTGCCTCGCACGCGCAGGTCCTGGAACTCGGCGCTGCCGGGGTTGGAAGTGCGCGCGAGCACGAATACGCCTCTGTCCGCGTAGTCCAGGAACGGCTGCACGGCGTCGTGGCCCTGGTACGGGTTCACGGTGAGAGCGTCCGCACCCCAGGTCTCGAACGCCGCCTTCGCGTAGGCCCTCGAGGTGTTGTCCATGTCGCCCCGTTTGGCGTCGAGCAGGACGGGGATGCCGTCCGGCACGGCCTCGATAGTGGCCTGCAGGGCCTCGATGCCAGGGATGCCCTCGGCCTCGTAGAACGCCCACTGCGGCTTGTAGGCGCAGACGAGGTCGCTCGTGGCGGCGATAATGGCGCGGTTGAATTCGGCGATGTTGTCGATGGGCATCGCGGAGAGGGAAGGGTCCAATCCAACGCAGAGGAGGCTGCGGTTGCGTGCAGCGGCGGCGTCCAGTTGTTCAATGAAGGCGCTCACGGCTCCCAGTGTACCAATCGCGGGTGGCTGATAGCATCGGGCGCATGACGCGACCTACGCTCGGCGCGAAGCGCCGCTCCCCCCGTATCGCGCGCCTGCTCGCCACCATGTACGAGCGGCTGCTCAAGCATCACGGCCCGCAGGGCTGGTGGCCGGGCGAAGGGCCGTTCGAGACGATCGTCGGCGCGATACTGACGCAGAACACGGCATGGACGAACGCCGCGCGCGCCATCGCGAACCTCAGGGCGGCAGACGCGATGTCGCCCTCCGCCCTGCGCGCGATGCCGGAGGCGGATCTCGCGGAGGTAGTCCGTCCGAGTGGCTACTTCAACGCCAAGGCGCGCAAGCTGAAGGCGATAGCCGATTTCCTGGGGGAGTACGGCGACAGCGTGGAGGCGTGGCGCCGCATGGAGCCGAAGGCACTCCGCGCCGAGCTGCTGAGGGTGCACGGCGTCGGGCCGGAGACGGCAGACGACATCGTGCTGTACGCCGCGGGGCTGCCTTCGTTCGTGATGGACGTCTACACGCAGCGGATCGTCGACCGGATGCTGCCGCGTCACGGGCTGCGGGGCTACGACGCCTACCAGGCGTTGTTCGAGCGCCACCTGCCCCATGAGGCTGCGCTCTTCAACGAGTACCACGCGCTGCTGGACGCGCACGCCAAGGACGTGTGCACCAAACGCGAGCCTCGATGCGCCTCCTGCGTCCTCTCGGACCTCTGCGCGACGGGGCGGCGCGCCACCAAGTGAGCGGATGTTCCCTGTCCCGCAGGTGTGATGACCTGCGGGCCGTTCGTAGAGCGCAGGGGCTTCGCCGCGCCAGCGGTAACATTTGGTGACAATCGGCAACATTGCACTCCTGAGCAGGCGGGGCATCCCACGCCCGACTCGCGGCTACATTCCATGGTAGGGAGAGCGAGGGCGACCGCGAATGCGGCGGGTGTCGCGGATCAGGGAATCAACATGGATGGACAGGATGGGGCGGGCCTGCGGAGGCAGGCCTCATCTGGCCTCAAGCGGCCCCTTGCTTCCGCCAGACGCGGCGAGGTTCCTGCTTGCGCAAGGGCCATGTCAGGCCGTGTAAGGGCATAAAGTCCGGGAGGCTGGGGCTATGCAGCGTCCCACTCGGGATGACACGTCCCACTCCACCCCGCCACGCCGCGTGCGCTGCCCGCGCACCCTGGATTCCCACCGGTGCGGGAATGACGGGCCCTTTTCACAAGAACGACAGGAGGGCTACGTCTCGCGTTCGTTGGTGACGGCGGCGTCACCGGTGCAGTAGGGGATGAAGTTCTTCATGTGACAGGTGGCGCCGGCCTTCGCGAGCTCGGCCTCGAAGAGGTCGTGGATCTCGCGAGCCTCGTCCTCGTACTCGATCTGCCTGCCGCCGGCTTTCATGCTGACGTCCGCGCCGGGGCGGGAGCCGCCGTAGGGCGCTACGAGGCCGTGCTCGCCCTGGCGGAGTGCGAGGTATCGCGCGCGCTTCGTCCCCGCGTTGAAATGCTGGTGGAATGTCCGATCGCTGGGGACGACGACCATGGAGCCCTTCTTCCAGTCCACCTTCCGCATGTCGGAGCGGTCGTCCTCGTTCCAGAGGAGGGAGAAGCCCGCGTCGCCGCTGAGGATGATGAGGTGCGCGCCTGGGCCGTGGTGGTGGGCCTTCTTGTAAGTGCCTACGGGGAACTCGGAGATGTGGGCGGTGATGCTGTTCTTTGCCATCTCCAGCTGGGCGTTGATGCCGCCAGCGCCGCGCAGGGGCATGCCGTAGAGGGGCATGTTGTCGGCGTTTGGGATGAAGTTCGACTCCCAGATTCGACCGTTGTAGAGCCTGCCGCTGCCGTTGTAGGAGTCGTCCGCGTAGCGGTTGGAGAAGACGTAGGGCAGGTTGAAGATGAAGTGGTTGTCGCGGTAGAGGCGCATGAGGGGTGGGGCGCTGGTGACGGCGATGTAGCGGGCGGGCTCCGTGCCGGAGCCGTTGAAGAGCTGGTACCAGGCGTTCAACGGGACTGCGAAGACGCTGCCCGCCTTCCACTCGAACGTCTGCTTGCGGCTCTCTTCCACCCAGATACTCGTCGCGCCCCTGCCGGAGAGGACGTACATCTGCGTCTCGTACATGTGGTGGACGGGCTCGGACTTTCCGCCGGGCGCGATCTCGACGACGTGCGCGTCGTTCGGCAGAAGGCGGTTGGGGATGTTGATGATGGCGCCACTGCCGCCCTTCGGTTCCCACGGTGAGAGCTCGAGCGCGTTCAGGTCCTCGAAGGCGAAATCGACGATGTGCCGGACGCCCTGCTCGCGCACCCACGCGATGTACGGGTCGTCCACCTCGAAGTCGCCGAGGGGCTCGGCGGGCTCCTCAGCCCGCAGCATTCTGCCGTCCTGCGTGTCGGCGCCGGTGGTCATGGCGTGCTCCTCCTCCGCTCTGATAGCGAAAGGGCGGGAGCACCAGCCCCCGCCCTTCACCTGTGTTTTCGCCCTTACCCTGGCCCCCTCCCAGAGGGAGAGGGGACAGGACACTCCCCATTCGCCCGCTGTAGGGGCAGGGCCCCTCCGCGCTCCCCGAGGGCTGCGGGTTCCCGCCTTCGCGGGAATGACGGGAAGAGGGCGGGAACCCAGGGAGAGGACGGGGATGACGGGGGACGCCTACGTGTCGCGTTCGCTGGTGACGCCAGCGACGCCGGTGCAGTAGGGGATGAACGCCTTCATGTTGCACTGGGCGCCGGACTTGGCGAGCTCGGCCTCGAAGATCTCGTGGATCTCGCGGTCCTCGTCCTCGTATTCGACCTGGATGCCGCCCTCCTTGATGCTGACGTCGGCGGTGGCGCGCTGGTTGGGGCCGATAAAGCCGCCGTTGCCACCGCGCAGCGCCATGTAGCGGGCGCGCTTCGTGCCGGAGTTGAAGTGCTGGTGGTAGGTGCCGTCACCGGGA
>JAPOOH010000534.1 GCA_026713505.1 Chloroflexota bacterium
CGTGTTGCAGTGGGAGGCGACGAAGCCGTCCTCGTCCTCCGGCCACGCGACCGCCCACTCGACCCGCCCGGAATCGCCGTTGAGCGCGCCCTGGCCCGCGAATGGCGCGGGCGTCAGCGTGTGGCGCTTGCCGAGCGTGGCGTTCAGATAGTCGACCAGGCCGCCCGGATAGTGCAGGACTGCCGTCTCCGGCACCGCGCCGGCATCCGCGAGCAGCCCCGCATCGCAGGACCAGCGGATCTCGACGCCGCGGTAGAGATAGGCGCGGGTCCGCGCCATTTCGTAGAGCGCCCGCGGCCCGAAGCGGACGCCCTCGCCGAAGATTTCGGGGTCGGGGTGGAAGCGCACGAGCGTGCCGCGCCGGTTGGTGACGGGGCCTGCGTCCTCCAGCGGGCCGGCAGGCAGGCCCCGCGCGTAAAACTGCCGCCAGAGCCGCTTGTCGCGCGCCACCTCGACCGTGAGCTGCTCGGAGAGCGCGTTGACCACGGAGAGGCCGACCCCGTGCAGGCCGCCCGAGGTCGCGTACACCTTGTCGCCGAACTTGCCGCCGGAGTGCAGCGTGGTCAGGATCACCTGCAGCGCCGAGACGTTCTCGTACTTGGGGTGCGGGTCGACGGGGATGCCCCGGCCGTTGTCCTTGACCGAGGCTGCACCGTCGCCGTGGAGCGCGATCTCGATCCGGCTCGCATGGCCGGCGATCGCCTCGTCCATCGCGTTGTCGATGAGCTCGGCCAGCAGATGGTGCAGCGCCCGCTGGTCGGTGCCGCCCACGTACATGCCGGGCCGGCGGCGCACCGGCTCCAGCCCTTCCAGGATCTCGATGTCGTGCGCGGTGTAGTCGCCATTGGCGGGCGGCGCGGGCTGGGCCGCGGGCGCGCTTGCCTTGGGCCGCCGGCCGGTCGCGCGCGGCGCCTTCCGCGGAGGCTTGCGCTTCTTGGCGGGAGCGCTCTCGTCGAGCCCTGCGAAGAGATCCAGGTTATCGGCCATGAGAATCAAACCTCTCGGCCTGCGAACAGGTCTATCGGCCGGACCGGCGTCCGCGCTGAACGGAGCACCGGGTTCCCTCCCGTACGCAGTACAGGATCATTGCCGAATCGCCGGTTCGGCGTCCGAAGCTATAGGCAAGGGTCCAGTGGGATACAAGGAGGCGTCAATCTCGCGACGGAGCCCTGCCACGCGCCCGCAACAGGCCGATCCGTCTCGAATTCGAGATGTCTCGATGGCGAAGCGGCGAGGCTCCGCCTCCGATGCCGGGAAGCCCGGCAGCAGTGAAGGGATCGCCGCCCGATGCAGGACCGGCGGCCCGCCAAGGCCTCCTCCGCGGCGTCGACCCGGCCCCGCCACGTCGCGGCACCCTCGCTTTTCCGATAACCTTCCCCGGCGGGCGATCCGGGCGCGGGAGGCGAGGGCCATGAACGAGAAGGAACGACAGACCCTGTCGATCATGGCCAAGCTGATGGCCTTGACGTGCGTCCGCAACACGAAGCTCGAGGACATCCACGCCGGCATCGTCCCGGTCACCCGCACCGGGGACTACTCGGACGTGAC